>NZ_CALGOG010000005.1:0-67845 GCF_937958135.1 uncultured Thermosynechococcus sp.
GTGAACCCAGCCCATCCCCAAGCGAGTGATACACCGCTGGAAATCAAAGAGACGCCCTTTCGCACGATCGGTGCTGCCTTGGCCTGGGCGCAGAGGCGCGATCGCCCCACGGACATTTACATCCACGGCGGCATTTATCGGGAGGCTTTGGGAACAATTCAGCAGCGGCAAACCCCCCTGCGGCTGATAGCTAAGGCGGGCAATCCCGTGATTTTGCGCGGCAGCCAACAATGGTCAGACTGGCAAGAAGTCTCTACCACGCCGGCAGTGACAATCTACCGTCACCCTTGGACCCTGGCTTGGGGATTCTCCGGCAACCCTTGGACGGATTACGGCGTTGATCTGCCCTTGCTAGCGCAGCGGGGCGAACTGGTTTGGCGACAGGATCATCCCCTGCGGCAGCAACTCCGCTTCGAGGAATTGCAGGGGAATGATTTCTATGTGGATGAGAGGGAGCAGCAACTGTATGTGGCCTTGCCAAGGGGCATCTCGCCGAGCGAGCTAGAGGTGGCCGTTCACCGCGAAGCCTTGCGCATCCTAGACAGTCGTCTTATTAGCTTGATCGGGTTGCGCTTTGAACACTATGGCGGCACCTTTACCCAAGCAGTGCGCATTGAACGCAGCCGTGAGATTCTGGTTCAAGACTGTACCTTTTGGGCGAATAACTGGGGCGGGCTGGAAAGCCACCAGAGCGATCGCCTGCGGGTGGAGCGAACCCAGTTTCTGCAAAATGGCTGGCGGGGCATGGCGGGTGTCTATCTACGGGACTTTACGGTTCAGGAGGTGCTAGTTCAAGGGAATAATTGGCGAGGGGCTTGGGCAGGATTTTACACTTGGGATGCAGGGGATAAGTACTTTCACCTCCGCCGAGCTGTCTTTGAGCGCTACCGCGCCGTTGGGAATCAAGCAGCAGGTCTGTGGCTGGATACTGACAATCAAGACGTGCAGATTCGGCGATCGCAGTTCGTTGGCAATGCCGTTGTTGGTCTTTTTCTAGAGGCAGGCGCAGGACCAGTCACCATTGAGGACTCATTGATTGCCTATAACTACAGCGTTGCCCCCAACTACCTGCAGACCCCCGGCATTTTTGGTTGGGCAGCGGCCCATGTCACCCTGCGCCGCAACTGGATTTGGGAAAACCAAGGGGCACAAATTGGGGTGCGGGATCCTTCGCCCCGCACGGTGACACTGCCCGAAACAGGGAAAGAAGTCACAATTGTGTCCCAAGATTGGCACCTAGAGGGGAATTGGATTGGTAGCCACCAAGAGCAACTGCTGACTACCCTCAAGGGGCAACCTTTTTTGCAAACCCTGAGATTGCAGGATAATCACTGGTGGAGTGAGGCTCCCTATCCCTTTCGCATAGAAGGGGAAAATATCAATTGGCACCAGTGGCAGAAACAGTACGGCAATGCCAGCGATCGCTGGCTCACCCCCTAAAGGCGATCGCGCAACTGATTCACCATCGCTTGGGCAGAGGCCTCATCAACAAACATCCCCAGTTGAATCTTGGTTTGCTTGCCATCCCCGACCAAAAAGGCATCGGGCACGAGAGCTTGGACTTTTTCTAGATCAGCAGGTTCTTTGTAGGGAGCGAGGACATAGTAGCGACCATTGGGCATTTTTTCGACAGAGAGTTGTATCCTTTGGTCAGGTTCAGCCGAGGCAGGGGTGGGAGAGGCACTCGGCGAAGGACTCTGGGCAGGTTCCAACTGGGCAAGGGTACTACGATTCACTTCCGGAAATTCCCGCGCGGTCATATCAGGCCCTACGGGCGGTGTCGGTGCTGGCGATTCAGGAGCTGGACTGGCGGGGGAGGGCAATTCGCTGACAATCGGGAAAGGCCGGCGGCTAAACCACCACAGGGCCGCACCACTAAAGCCCGCCAAAATGCCTACCACAATTAACCAGCGTTGCACCAAATGTTGATTATTGCTCTCGCGCCGCTGCAACCAAGGACGCTCTCGGTGTTGCCGTACCTGTTTGAGCAGCTCACGGGTGGAGGGAAAGGGAGACTTTGTTGGGTTTGGCGTTTGGGGGACAGGGGGATCACCGGCGTAGGATTGGGGCAAGAGTTCTGCTAAATCTGTGGGGTCAAACGCGAGAAATGGATCAGGGAGCACCTCATTTGGGCGTTCATCAGCGGCCGGCGCAGTTTCTGAGGTTACCGCCAAAGAACCGACAACGGGAGGAGCGGCTGATGACACAGGCTCTGGGGTGGATGCGGCAGGGACACTCGGTTCTGGGGGCGTTGCCGTTTTCGGAACAGGTGGGGCTTCAAAGGGGGAGTGGGTCTGTACCATGCGATGGCAGCGATACTGGGTGAGTTCTGCCTCTAAACTAAGGTTGAGGACAGCCAAAGCCGCCTGCAAACGTTGGCGATCGAGGGTGGCAGAGGTCATGGCAATCGCTCCGAAATCAGTGCCCAACAGTCCCTTTCCTTAACGCACCGCGCCGATGGATTATGCAGCAAACTGTGCAGGTTCGCCAAAATGGCACAAACGCCCGCTATTGAGTGTTTGCATTCCCGCCTATAACCGTCCCCAAGGCCTAGGGCAAGCCGTGCGCTCAGTGGTGGCGCCCCTGCCCCGCGAATACCATAGCCAGGTGGAGATAGTGATTACCGATGATTCCCCTGCGCCAGCCGCAGTTGCAGATCTACTTGCTTCATGGTCAGGCCGCTGGAACTACCAGCATAATCCGCAGCGCCTAGGCATGGTGGCCAATTGGAACGCGAGCTTGGCCAAAGCCTCAGGGGAGTTTATTCTGCTTTTGCACGATGACGATTACCTCCTGCCCCAAGGAATCACCACCATTCTGCAAACCCTCACCCAGTACAGCCGCCAGTTTGATGTCTTTCTTTTTGGGGTGCATTTGGTGGATCAGCAGCAGCGTTGTCTGCGACGGCAGATGCCACGGCAGCAAAAATGGCTCTCCCCGGCGCAAGCCCTTAGTCAATTGCTGCGGCATTCTTCATTTGTGCGCTTTCCCGCCTTAGTCTGGCGGCGATCGCTCCTCGACGAGGTCGGCTATTTTGATCCCGCCTACGGCGAAGCCACAGACCTCTATCAATGGCTACGCTTCTTTGCCCAGAAGGGAGTTTATACTGTTCCCCGCGCCACTGCTGCCTATACGATTCATGATCAGGCCCTGACAATGGGAATGTTTCAGGCCGAGACTTTGGCCACCCTGGGGCGGATTTTTACAGCCGCTGCCGATTTACACCTTCTCTCACCCCAGAAACTACGGCAGTGCCAGTGTGACTTTTTTCACCAGTTTATCTTGGCGGGAACTTGGCGCTTTTTACGCCGACGGCAGTGGCAACGGGCACAGGCAGTGTACCGGCTTTTTGAGCGGCCAGAGGTCATCGCATTGGGGCGATCGCCCCGCTGGCAAGGTTTGCGTTGGCTGTTTGGCAGTTGGCTTTGGTTGCGAGCACTCTTGGACTAACTGAGGTTGACCGCCCACCGCACATAGGGAAGTCGAGCTGCGACTTCATGAATTTTGTCACGGTTCGCCAAAAGTTGACCACAGGCATCCCATTGACCTGAAATGAACATTTGCCGCGCACTTTCTGCCATCGTTAGGGGAATGACTCGATCCCCTGCTGTCAGGGTTCGTGTGTGCAGATCAAGGGTCAGTTCGGTACTGGGCTGATCCTCCAAGAGGGTTTGCAGCGCTTGGATCTGTTCGGGGGTACTTGTCAGACAAGGAATTCCTATGGCTAGGCAGTTCCCGGCAAAAATTTCGGCAAAGCTTTCGCCCACAATGGCTTGAATCCCCCAACGGGCAATCGCCTGGGGCGCATGTTCCCGACTGGAGCCACAGCCAAAATTGGCATTGACGACTAGAATCTTTGCTCCTTGGTATTGGGGCAGGTTAAAAGGGTGATCTGACGCCCGGCGATCGTCGGCAAACACGTGTTCCCCTAGGCCGTCAAAGGTGACACAGCGGAGAAACCGTGCCGGGATGATGCGATCGGTATCAATATCGTTGCCCCGCAGCGGGAGGCCACGACCGATAATGCGTTCAATCTTACTCATAGGCTTATCTTACTGGATTCCGCAGCTTGTAAGGGCGGGCTGGGGAGAATTGCCCTGGAGCAAGTTACTCAAGAGTAAAGTTGGTGGTTGAGCATGGGGCCAGGCAAAGGCATGGCGAAAGGCTGCTTCTTGGCAGGCTTGCAACTCCTTGAAGTTGAGGATGTCGTGAGTGAGCAAGTTTTCGTACTCAAAGGGCAGCCGCACATTGTGCAGACCGGCATTATCGGTACAGATGGCCACATCCACTCCCGCTTCAAAACAGCGCTCAAAGACCAGCCGCAGTTGCGCGTAGCTCTCAAGCGTACCCGTTTGAAAATAGGTTGTCGGACACACTTCTAGGCATTGACCTGCGGCGGCCACTTCTTTGAGCAGCTCTGGATAGCGCAGGGGAATTTGAATACCATGGCCAATGCGTTGCAGGTATGGCAGCAGTTGGGGATAGCAGCCATTCACCGTTTCGTAGAGGTGGCCGGTGGTTTTCAGGCCGCGATCGCGGGCATAAGCATAGAGTTTAATAAATTCCGCCATGCGATCGCCATAGACACTATCCCCCCCCGCCAAATCAATGCCGCAGACAAACTGGGGAAAACTCGCCGCCAGATCCACAATGGCACGGTTGACCGCATAGGGGAGTCGCGTGTGCATGCAGAGAATTTGGCTCGTGACAATGGGGTACTCCGGCACTTGGCAAGCCAAACCCACCGTCTTCACAATGTCCGCCATCTGCTCAATGCGCTCGCTCTCAGAGCGCTGCGGATCCGTGCGCAGATAGGGAGTATAGCGCAGCTCTAGATAAGCCAAGTTTTCAAAAATATAGGCGCCGCGAATTAGACGAAAAATGAAATAGGGCAATGCCTGTGGTGTTTGCACACTCTCCACAAGGGTGTGGAGTTCGAGGTATTCTTCCAGGGACTGGCGGGGGCGAGTATAAAAGGTTTCAAAGTCCTCGTAGTTGGGAAAGCGATCGGCGAGGGCGCGATCGTTCCGCTGAAAATACCGCCAAAGAATCCGTGGTACAACTGAGCCACCCAAATGCCGATGTAGTTCTGCGTACAGTGCCATACGTGCTCCTTGAACTGGCCAAAACGTCACCAATACCCAAGCCGGCCAGAGGGGTCCATGTCCACACCTCAGCCATAGAAATCGAAAACAGAACAAAAACAGCGATGAACGCAGCAAAGAAGGGTTAAATTATTCCAATGTTAACAAATTTTACAAAGATGGCGCAGGGAACGAGGGGCGCAAACGCTAGGATCATCTCGATCTTCAAATGGTTGGGTATCGCAAATGTGGCTTTTGCAACGGCGAGGACGGTTGCCCTATGCTCTCTCAAGCGGCAATGTAGTCACAATTGCTTTAGAACTATACCGTCATCAGGGCAATCGCTATTTTCTTTTGAGCCTTTTTGCCCATGCGTGGTTTTTTTTGCTCACCATTGCCGCCGTGCTGATCGGGGCCGTAGCGCTAATTATGGGTGGGCTTCTTGCTAGGACGAGCAATGATGTTACTCCGTTTCTCTTAGGCGCAGGCATCAGTATCCTGGCGGCCTTGCCCTTGTATCTTTTTGGTTGGGCACGACTGATGGCCGGTGGTGCGCTGCTTTCTCGCCGTATCTATGCCGTTCTCACTGCCCTTGAGGAATCAGAATCGGAAGCCCGCCGCCGCATTTTTCCAAACATGCTGAATTACTTGCTGGCCACGCTGATTGTGGGTTTCATTTTGCTCATAGTTTACGGGGTCTTGGGGGCGATCGGTTACTTAATCTATTTGGTCGGTGCGCCTTTAGTGCAATTGCTGGCGCAGAATATCCAAACTGAACCCACAAGAAACCTCTTCTTCTTAACTTTTTTGCCGAGCATTCTGTTACTGGTGCTCCTTGCGTTGTTGGTGATTGGCTACTTCATGGCACGGCTCTCCCTTGTTGATGTCGTCTTAGCCCTCGAACCCGGTTGTACGCCCCTCAAATCTGTTCAGCGCAGTTGGCAACTGACCCAGGGACAGGCGTGGCATACCCTAACGGTGTTCTTTGTGGCTTCCCTTGCCACGATTCCCGCGAATCTCCTTGGCAGCCTCATCAACAGCGTGGTGATTATTCCCGTCGCTGGCCTGTTTGTAGCGGTTTTACTCCTGCCCCTCTGGCAAGGGATCAAGGCAGTGCTCTACTGGGATCTGCGGGTACGCAATGAAGGAGCAGCGTTTCAAGTCCGCCCTGAGGCAGTAAATCCCCTGCGCTGGTTGCGACGGGTTACACTACGCACACCCGAAAGTATTGAGTTGGACTTTGCCCTTGGGGGAATCGGTAGCCGGATTCTAGCTTGGCTCATTGATCAGGTGATTCTCTACACAGCACTTGTACTCTTTTCGCTGGCTGCAGGGTACCTCTACTTTTATGCCCTTTACCCGTGGCTGATTGAGGTGCTACCCGCCGGTGGTCAAAGTATTGGAGCTTGGAGTTTGGCTATTTATCTACTTGTGACGTTTGCCCTCTACAACGGCTACTACATTTTCTTTGAAACCTACTGGCAAGGGCAAACCCCCGGCAAGCGCTATGCAGAAATTCGGGTTGTTCAGGATAATGGCCGCCCCATTGGTTTGCGGGAAGCCACGTTGCGCAGTCTGCTTCAGCCTATTGATTTTGCTTTTTTTGGTATAGGGGCATTCCTAGTGGCGTTATCTCGATCGGAAAAACGCTTAGGAGATATGGTGGCAGGTACCCTTGTGATTCAAGATGAACAAGCAGTGCGGTTGGCTCCTAAAGCTACACCCCTTCAGCAATCACAGGCGGCTTGGGTACAGGAGTTGCGATCGCTCGCCCACTGGGAACAGATGACTCCTGAACACTATCTGCTGGTACGGAACTACCTCAACAGTCGCGATCGCCTGAGTCCTGCAGGTCGCTATCAAGCGGCTCAAGAGCTACGCCAACAATTAGAACCCCTGTTGCTGCCAACATATCCTGCCAACTGGCCTACCCTCAGTGCCGAGGATTTCCTAGAAGGTCTATACATTGCCTATCGTCAACGATACCAGTCATCCCCCTAGTGTGAGGCCGTTATGCGCTGGCTGCTGACCCTTAGTTGTAGTCTGACCCTTTTGGGCGCCTTTCCCCTGTTCATGGGTCGGGCGAGTGAACCGACAGTTCAGGCTGTTGCTTCTCTCCCTCAACGCTATCAACTGCTGGGGTTATCCTTTGAAACGCCCCTACCGTTTTCGCCGCCCACCTCATTTGGTGAAAATGGCGTTGCTGTGGTCTATCCCGCCAACGCCCTACCGGGAGAGCACAAGCTAATGGTGGCCTTAATGAGCTTACCTAAAACAAGCGAGGTGCTGGGGGGTCTCTCGGATCAGGAGTTGCGCAGTTGGCTACGGTTTACTCAAATGGGTGGCTCCCTCTCAGCCGCTTCTGGGCGGATTGAGCGACAGATTTTGGGGCGGCGAGTAGGTGGTGAAGTGTTTTATGATCCAACCCCTCGACCGATGCACCAAGAGTTATATTTAATTCATCTCCAAGGAGGGCGGCGGTTGGCTCTCCTCTTTGAAGCGGAAGATCAAGTGCCCTTGCCTGTGCTGGAGCAAGTCTTTAACCACGTGGCAGCCTCGCTGCAGGAATTACCCCCGCGATCGCGAGAATGGCAACAGAGTTTTGAAGGGGGGAAACATCCTTGAGCCTAAGGGCATTCCCCCAACAGTTGAAATGACCGGAGATTTGCCCTGTAGCCCAGATTGCTGGCAGCGCCGCAACGGAAACCCTGCGGGTCAATTCTCTCCATTGGCGATCGCCCGCGGCTGGGTTGGATCATCAGCTCCATACCCAAGCCCCCCTCTTGCCCTGGATTTAACGGAAATTTTCCGCGTGTTCCTGGTGGACAGGGTTGTCATTGGCTCAACGAACCGAATGCAGTGGCACTCCGGCAACTCCTTTGAAGAAGCCGAGATCATGGGTGGCTGAGGGATGGGGGTCTCCGCCAGTTTATTAACTTTACGAAGTTCGTAAGGGTGAAACTCCAAAGCACCCAGTAACGAATTACGCCGTTCTGCAATACCTACGCTAACCATTACCGGCTAAAGCAATCAACGACCACCACGCATCGCCGCCTTGTCCTTAAGCTGCCGCCGGAACTCGAAGAAGCCCATCTCAGCAATGGACTGCGACAGGGGCCGATTCTTCAGCATGCCGCGCACATTCAGACTCTCGACGCAAATCCTATCGAACCGGCGCGTGAGAGCGGACGTGAACCATGCAACCGCACCGGCCTCCTCGCCTTCTCAGGGTGGATTTTTCTTTGCCGACGGATCTATTCAGATGGACAAACCCTTGATTTTTGCGTCGAATCCGCCGGAGTTGCTCTGGGAGGGGGTTTGAGCATTTTTAGTCATCTCGTAGAAAATAATTTACCCCCCCTTGCAAAGGATCCCTCGGAACAGGGGGTTGCAATCCGCTCAGGGAGAGGCTCTATTAAAGATGCTCTTGCTTTCCTTCGGGGAAGCTGATTAAAGGGAAACTTTTCTCCTTGCCAAGAATGGCAAACTGCGGTGCTAGAATTGTAAAGCCTTGCTTTTTGCATCTGTCAAAAGGCCATTTGTCCGAAGGGAGTTGACCGCAATGATTACCCGCAACTACGAAACGCTTTACATTATTCGTCCCGACGTGGGCGAAGAACAACTGGAACAAACTATTAACCAATTGCGCACGTTTTTAGAAGAACAGGGCGCCACGAAGCTGAAGGTGCAAAATCGCGGTAAGCGTCGGTTTGCCTACCCAATTAAGAAACTGCGGGAGGGTTACTATATCCTCATGACCTACACTGCTCCTGGGACAGCGATCGCCCCCCTAGAACGCGCTATGCGTCTCAATGAAAACATTCTCCGCTTCATGACGATTGTCCTAGAAGCAGAGACCGCCACCGAAGAACCAGAGGAGGAAAATCCTGTTCTCGCCCGCGCCTAGGACAGCACACTGACTGCAACTCATCTGCAAAGGGGGCATCATGGCACCATCTTCCAGCTCTTGGATGTGCGATGGCGTACCTAAAAACGGTAAGGCCTACCCCCATGCCGGTGGTGCCCACCCACCCCATGAAAACTTCGGCCCCGATTGTGTGATATGTGGACTGCCCCGTGAGGCCATGAATCCGCTGAGTGGTACTGGGGCAACTGGGGCGGGAAAATCGAAAGTGCCGTTAGTTTCTGTGGCCCTTGGGGTGGCCTTATTATTCGTGGGGGGCATCGGCTTTCTGGGGTATCGCATCTTTGTGGGCAGCCGCAACGGCAATACTTTACTTCCGACGGCAGGCACCGGCAGCGGCAACCAATTGGTGAGCAAAACCACTGCTCGCAACACGGCCTACATCAGTCAAGGGGAGCGCATCCTCATCAGTGAGCCGAATCCCCAGCGAGCAGCCCTCAAGCAGGAGGCAGCCCTTGCCTTTGATCGGGGAGATTGGGCACAGGCGATCGCCAAGTATCAAGAACTGGTGAAGATGGATCCCAATGATCCAGAGGCACGGATTTATCTGAACAATGCCCGTGCCCGCCAAGCCGGTACGCCGATGACGCTGGCCACCGTGGTTCCCATTGGCACTAGCCCCGACACTGCCAAGGAAATCCTGCGGGGAGTAGCCCAGTACCAAGAGCGCTTCAATGCCGCTGCCCCTAGGCGTGCTCTCGAAGTTGCCATTGTCAATGAAAACAGCCCTAACGGCGTGATCAGTCTAGCCGAGGATTTGATCAACAGTTCCATCCAGGGGGTACTGGGTCATGGCACCGATGCCAATAGTCGGGCGGCTTTACAGGTTTATGAACAAGCGGGGATTGCCGCCCTTTCTCCCCTGACCACAAATGTCACCCCCCAAGGGAACGGCAAGGTGCAGGTGCAAACCCTTCCTCTGAATGAAAAAGGGCGGCAACTGCTGAATACCTACCTTGACAATGCAGCGAATACCCTTGCCGAAGCCGCCGCAAAAAAAGTGACCAATGCTAAAGTGGCGGTGCTGTACAACAGCGATAGTCCCTATAGTAATGAGTTAAAGACCAAATTGGTGGCAGCCTTACCTCGGTTTGGTGCGCAGGTGGTGCAACAGATTGATGCAGCCGCTGCTGGCTTTAATGCCAAGACAGCGATGACTACAGCGCAGCAAGCGGGAGCCAATGTGGTGATTTTAGCCATGAGTCGAGCACGGGTGAATGAGGCTGTTGCCTTTGCTATTGCCAATCAAACCCAGACAACCCCTGTGCAATTGTTTGGGAGTGATCAACTCTATAGCCCGGATTTGCTGATCAAAGGGGATAGCGCCATCAACGGCATGATTTTAGCAGTGCCTTGGAGTACTAACCCCGGTGATCCTTTTGCTCAGCAGGCTGCCCAGGCTTGGCGGGGGCAGATTAGTTGGCGTACAACCACTGCCTACGATGCAACGCAGGCGCTAGCTCAAGCAATGACCCAAGGGGGCGATCGCGCCAGTACCCAACAACTGCTTCGCCAAGGAGTGCAAATTCAGGGGGAAACCGTCAGTGGGACGTTTGATCGGGTTCCTCTGGTTCAGGCGGCACCCGGTCCCAATGGCCCCAAGGGGTCCAACTACCAGTTCAACGCTCTCAGGAGCATCTAAACCTCTTCAAGAATGCTAAGCTATTGCCCGTTGGTATTTTAGGAATCTCCATGACTGCAAAAATTGGCATTATCGGCGGCAGTGGTCTCTACAAAATGGACGCCCTTACCGATGTCGAAGAGGTGCGCTTGACCACTCCCTTTGGCGATCCCTCCGATGCTTTTATCTGCGGCAAGATTGCTGGGGTTCCTGTCGTCTTTTTGGCGCGCCATGGCCGTGATCACCATTTGCTGCCGACGGAGATTCCCTTTCGTGCCAACATCTATGGGTTTAAGTCCCTGGGGGTCGAGTATCTGCTCTCTGCCTCGGCGGTGGGTTCCCTACAAGAACAGGTAAAGCCCCTCGATATGGTTGTGCCAGATCAATTTATTGACCGTACCCGCAACCGCATCTCGACGTTCTTTGGCGATGGCATTGTAGCGCATGTTGGTTTTGCCGAGCCGGTATGTCCTGCCCTGGCCGGCATTCTGGCGGATGCGATCGCCGATCTCAACTTGCCCGATGTCACTCTCCATCGTCAGGGCACCTATGTGTGTATAGAAGGTCCTGCCTTCTCCACGCTAGCAGAGTCCAACCTGTACCGCCTGTGGGGCGGCACTGTTATCGGCATGACGAATCTACCGGAGGCCAAATTGGCTCGCGAAGCAGAGATTGCCTATGCAACGCTGGCGCTTGTAACGGACTACGACTGCTGGCACCCAGAGCATGACTCGGTAACGGTGGAAATGATTATTGACAACTTGCAGCGCAATGTCAGAAATGCCCAAGCCATTATTTGCGAAACCGTCAAACGTCTTCATGCCAATCCGCCTGCCTCTAAAGCCCACCGTGCCTTGAAAAACGCGATTCTCACTCCCCTTGACAAGGTACCCGCCGCAACCAAGGAGAAACTCCACCTACTCTTGGCAAAGTATCTCTAGGTTAGAGACTCTCAGCCCCTCTGATCACTGTCAAACCCAAGGGGGTTCCACAGTTGCGGATAGGTGGTCTTGGGACTGAGACAGCGACAGCGGCTGAGGGCAGTGGCAAGGTCTTCGATCTTAATCGGTTTACTGATGTAGTCATCCATGCCCGCCGCAAAGCAGCGCTCGCGATCGCCCGCGAGGGCATTCGCCGTCATGGCAATAATCCAAGGGCGTTGACCAGGAGGCCATTGGGCACAAATGCGTTCAGTGGTCTCAAGACCATCCAGCTTGGGCATTTGCACATCCATGAGCACAACATCATAGGGGCGCTGTTGGAGGGCTTCAAGTACTTCGAGGCCATTGGCTGCCACATCGGCACGGTAACCCAGCCGCTTGAGAATATGCAACGCCACCTTCTGGTTAACAGCATTGTCCTCGGCCAGGAGAATCCGCAGCGGGAAGCGACTGCCCAAGGTGGGATCAATGCTTGTTGTTGTCAGGGCAGGCTCACTTGCCGATTCCCTGCTGAGGGTCTTAATCAGAGTTTGACGTAGGGTGAGGGGGCGGATTGGTTTGGGCACGTGAGCCGTGATCAATTCCTTGCGGCTAGCGGTCTGCAGCCAACTCAGGGGAGTGAGCAGGATAATAGGCTGTTGCTTGAAGCCATCCCCTGATTGCAATCGTTCTGCCAACTGAAGCCCCGTCATTTGGGGCATATTCAAATCAATGACCGCCAAATCCCACTGGGGCGGTGCCTCCAGAACGCAGTGCGGATCACCATACCCGACAGGAATCATACCCCAGTTTTGTAGCAGTGTGCAGAGATTCTCACGGCTGGCCGCATTGTCATCCACAACCAAGACATGCTTGCCTTCTAAGGCAGGGTGAGCCGCCGGCGGCACATAGGGTTTTTGCCCTTGGGCGAGGATCGTAAAGGTAAATGTTGTGCCCTGACCCTCAACACTCTCAACACACATATCGCCGCCCATCAACTGACAGAGGCGCTTGCTAATGACCAGCCCTAACCCGGTACCGCCATACTCGCGTGTTGTGGAGGCATCCACTTGGCTAAAGGGTTTGAAGAGCCGATCTAGGCGATCGCTGGGAATACCAATGCCCGTATCCTGAACTTGAAATTGGAGAAAATCCTTACCCTCTTGCCTGGCCACTCCCACATGCACCACCACTTGGCCTTCGTGGGTAAACTTAATGCCATTGCCCACCAAGTTCACGAGAATCTGCCGCAGCCGTGTCACGTCCCCTCTGATTTGGGCAGGAGTTTCCGGCGTACAGGTGTAGAGTAACTCTAACTCCTTCTCCTCGGCTT
The DNA here is from genome assembly GCF_937958135.1 of uncultured Thermosynechococcus sp. NCBI lineage: Bacteria > Bacillati > Cyanobacteriota > Cyanophyceae > Acaryochloridales > Thermosynechococcaceae > Thermosynechococcus > uncultured Thermosynechococcus sp. The sequence goes on from NZ_CALGOG010000005.1 coordinate 12,884, forward strand.
TGCTGGCCAATAAACTCAGGACGTCCTCTACACACTCGCGTACATCGAAGGGCTGCTGCTCTAGTACCAACTTGCCCGATTCAATTTTGGAAAAGTCAAGAATGTCGTTAATAATCGTTAATAATGTCTCACCGGCCTGGTGCAGGGTTTGCAAAAAGTCCCGTTGCTGCTCATTGAGGGGCGTATCTAAGAGCAAGTTGGTAAAGCCCAAAACAGCATTCATCGGTGTGCGGATTTCATGGCTCATGGTGGCCAAAAATTCACTCTTGGCACGGTTGGCGAGTTCCGCTTGCAGGCGCGCCTGTTCAAGTTCTTGGTTTTGCTGCGCCAGCAATTGTCGCTGCTGCTGTTCGTGGCGCAGGAGTTCCGCTTGGGCGATCGCAATCCCTACTTGAGCGGCCACCGCCTCTAGAAGTTCGATTTCCTCAGGGGTCCACTGTCGCCGGCGATCGCACTGGTGCAGGCCAATAATGCCGTTGGGCACTCCTTTATAGGACGTACGAATGGCCAGCATGGACTTGATTTCAAACCGGCGGCATAGTTTCTCTGCATTGGCTAGGAGAGGATCTTGGGTCACATCATGGGAAACAACGGCGGCATCACTTTCTAGGACTTTCAAGGCGTGGGGGTTATTTTCCACAGGAATATTCACCCCTTTCATTGAGGGGTAGCCCGGTTGCAAATATTCCGCCACATCGGGAATACACGGCGGTGGTCCCGGCTCGTAGCGGTGAATCAAACAGCGACTGACCCCAAAAGCACGACCAATTTCGATGACAGTTGTCTCAAAGATGGTTTCTGGATCGAGGCTCTGGCGAATCTGTTCGGTGATTTGATTCAAGAGCAATGCCCGCTGCATTTGCTGCTGTAGTTGCTGACGCTGGCGGGTCTCCTGTTCGAGCAGTTGCACTTGGGCAAGGCCAATCCCCACTTGGGCCGCTACGCTCTTGAGCACACTTTTAATAGCCTCTGTCCATCGTCGGTGGCGATCGCACTGGTGCAAAACGAGTAACCCATTGGCTTGATTGCGATAGGCTGTGCGAACAATCACCGCAGACTTCACACTCAGGGCTTCGCAGTACTCATGGAGGGCAATCAGGCGATTGTCGGTAGTGACATCATCGCAGCTAAAGACTTCGTCCGAGGCAAAGACCGACTCCAAAAATGACCCCCGTATCTGTGCCAAATCAAGGTCGCACTCATTGACGGAGGCCACCCCCGGCGCACAATACTCCGCCACCAGTTCCATGGGTGAAGGGGCATTCTCTTGATACACAAATAGGAGGCAACGACTGACATTCAGGGCTGTCCCCACCTGCTGGACGGCTGTGCGACAAATGTGTTCGCGCTCGATTTGCTGGCGAATTTCCTCGGTAATACGGTTGAGAATCAGCGTGCGTTTTACCTGCTGTTGTAAAAAGAGCTGTGCCCGCTGCCGTTCAGTGACATCACTTTGAATGCCGATGTAGTGGGTAATTTCACCAAATTCGTTATAAATCGGTGAGATGGCAAGCTCGTTCCAAAAGGGCTGGCCGTTTTTGCGGTAATTGCGCAGAACCACCCGGCAGGATTGGCCTTTTTTAAGCGCATTACGAATTGCTTCGGCCCCCGGTTGATGGCGATCGCGCCCCTGAAGAAAGCGGCAATTTTTGCCAATGACCTCCGCCAAGCGATAACCGGTGATGCGTTCAAAGGCAGGATTAGCATAGATAATGGGATTATCCGGTTGGCGGTAGTCGGTAATTACAATGCCATTGGTACTGGCAATAATCGCTCGCTCCCGCAGTCGCAGTTCCGCCTCAATTTTTTTCTTGTCGCTAATATCAATGGCCAACTCCAAGAAGCCAATGAGTTGCCCTTGACCGTCATGAATGGGGGTGACAGAAAGGGATACAGGAAAGCGAGAGCCATCCCGTCGTATCAGTGTCCACTCCTGCCGATCTGCCAAGTCTCGTCGTGCCCGTGCCACGAGCGTCTCAAACCCCCCAGGGATGGATTCCCCCAGTTGGGCACTTAAAATCTGAGCGTATCTTTCCAGCTCTTGGGGATCATGGAAGCGTTCCGGAGTGGCTTGACCCGCTAATTCTGAGGCAGGATATCCCAGCCATTCTTCGGCAGCTCGATTCATGAGCGTAATGATGCCATCCGGGCGGGTAACAATGATGGCGTGATTACGACTGTTAAAAATAGCCTCCTGTAGGCTACTCAGCCTCTGGATATGGGCTAGGTGCTGCCGGGTCACCTCCAAGTGGCGGCGAAGCTCCAGTTCGTTGACGACTTGCCGACCGAGGGTGCGCAAGGTTTGCTGTTGAACTGGTGTTAGCTCACGCGGCTGGTAGTCCACCACACAGAGGGTGCCAATGCCGTAGCCACGGGGAGTTATTAAGGGCATCCCGGCATAGAAGCGAATATAGGGTGGCCCTGTGACAACGGGATTATCGGCAAAACGTGGATCAAGACGGGCATCGGGGACAATCACCAACTCTGATTGCAAGATCACATGGGCACAGAAGGCAATGGAGCGGGGGGTTTCACAAATCTCAATGCCCACTTTCGACTTAAACCATTGCCGCTCGCGATCAATGAGGCTGATGAGAGCAATGGGGGTTTGGCAAATGGCTGCTGCTAAATTGGTAATCTCATCAAAGATTGGTTCCGGAGGCGTATCTAAAACTCGATACTGCTCAAGGGCACGTTGCCGTTCCGGTTCATTTGCTGGCAATGGAGCAGCAGGCATAGCCCAAAAGTCCCGCCTTTTCGTTGCAGAAAGTCTTCTCCCATTATATGAATTGCCTAGGGTCTCAAGAGAATTCTCTCGTAGGCGGCAAGTCCGCCCTCTCTCTCTGAAGGCGGTGACAATAAAAAGGGTGTAGAACCCCTGCCTACACCCTCGCTGAAATGACTAGGGGCAGTGTGCTCTTAGCCTGCCCACCCCTTGGCCGCCTGATCCATCACATAGGCAGCCACATCCCGAATTTGCTCCTCGGTGAGACGACCGCCAAAGGCCGGCATGGCGTTTTTACCGTGCTGCACTTGGTAGATAATGGCCTCCTCGGAGTACATGCCATATTGCTCAAGCGCTTCTTTTTTCAAGGTTTTGTTAGCCATCACCACATTGCCGCCACCCATATGGCAGGCTGCGCAGTTGCCGCTAAAGACCTTAGCGCCGTTGGCCAAATTAGCCGCGAAGGCGACAGGGGTAAGGCTGACAAATAGAGCGCTGGCGATCGCGAAAATGCGCATGAGTAGCTTTTTCAAGGGAGTTCTCCTTTCCTAGAATGCGTCAGGGTCTGGGTAAAGTGCCAAAAATCAAGGGGTGTAAGACTCACCAAAAGTTAGTGTAGCAAAGTTCCCAATCTAGGGGGCGCTGTCTGGAAAGCGTTCTACGCCCCAACCGGGAGCCACAGCGGCTGCTCGCAAAATAAAGGCAGCTAACGCCTCAAGCTGTTCCGTCGTTAACCAGTCCTCACTTACGCGGCGGCAGGAATAGCTTTCTTCACTGCCATCGTAGGACATGGGCGATCGCTGGAAAGCAACGAGGCTGGCAATCGTATCCCGTGGCGGTGTTGCCCCCTTTAGATCTTTTAGGGAAAGTGACACCAAAGGATTGGGTAACGTGCTGCCACCGACATGACAGTTTTTGCAGTTTTCCTCAAAGAGCCGCTTGCCACGGGTCAGATCCGCTGCTGTGAAGGTTTTGGTCTCACCGCGATCATTGAGGGGTAATTCAACCGTGTCCGTTACCTTGAGGTATTGGATCACATAGTTATCTACCCCGGCGGCTGCCAGTGCCGTTGCCGGCGCGATCGCCCAGCCCAGCAGCAGAATCAAAAGACCGCCGCAAAGCCAGCCGAGAGACCGTTGCCAAAAGTGAGGTTGGTACATGGGTATTGGGAAAATCCTTGTTATGGGTCATCAATAATAAACTTTGCCACCGCCCCATTTATCCCCCAAGATTTTGGGTTCAACGAGGATGTAGCCGGCGATCGCCCCCAAGTCTTTCTCCGTCAGGTTGCGCATTTTCGGGAAAATGTCGGCACTGCGCAGACTGGGGTGAACCTCCGCAATTTCTTGCTCACCGTCGTAGGTGGTGGGGTTCTTCATGTAGTCCACTAGGCCTTCAATGGTATCCCGTGGCGGCGTGGCGAGGGCGAGGGTTTCTGTGCGCAAATCCAAGCTGGGGTTCGTTTTGGTGATCCCCCCCACATGACAGGAGGCACAGGCATACTGGAAGAGGCGCTTACCCTCTAGGTATTGTTTTTCCGTCAGCGTAATTGTTTTGCCCTCACTGTTGAGGGGAACGGTCAAGACTTCAGGGGTCAGTTGAGCGGCCAGTGCTGTGCCCGTGGCCAGTTGCCAGAGGCAGAGGCAGAGAGCGACCGCAAGCCAAACGCATTTTTTTAACATAGTTCTCCCAATAAGCAGGTCTTACGATTGCGGTGTGTCTGGTTGATCCTTGGTGGGGACAGAGTTCGTTAAAGCCAAAATAATGGCTTTGGCATCCTCAAGGGGCAAGCGTGTTTGCGGACCGCTATAGCGAATACCAAGGCGATCGCACCATGCACAGACCGTTTCGACCGACACGCCGTAGTCCGCTGCCAGATCGGCGATCGCAATATCCACGAATCCCATGTTGCCCCTCCCCGCTTGGGATCAAGACCAAGTATCATTATCATGCCATTGCGCAGCTTCTTTACCAAAAAGCCACCCCTTTACAAAGACAAGTACCGGCACGGCGTACACTGTTGATGTGGCCATTAGATGGAGTTGTCCATGAAACGAGTCTTGGCAATTATCCTAGGGGGCGGTGCCGGCACGCGTCTCTATCCCTTAACCAAGCGTCGAGCCAAGCCTGCGGTTCCCCTTGCTGGCAAGTATCGCCTCATTGATATTCCTGTGAGCAATTGCATTAACTCCGAAATCAACAACATTTACGTCCTGACCCAATTCAACTCCGCCTCCCTCAACCGCCATATTGCCCGTACCTATACCTTCCCCGGCCTGACGGGCGGCTTTGTCGAAGTCTTGGCAGCCCAACAAACTCCAGAAAATCCCAACTGGTTTCAAGGCACCGCCGATGCCGTGCGACAGTACCTGTGGCTGTTGGCTGATTGGGATGTTGATGAGTACCTCATTCTTTCGGGAGATCACCTCTACCGCATGGATTACCGGCTGTTTGTGCAGCGTCACCGCGAAACGGGTGCTGATATTACCCTCTCAGTGTTGCCCGTGGATGAAAAGGCCGCCTCTGGCTTTGGCTTGCTCAAGGTAGATAGCACAGGCCGAGTCATTGACTTCCGCGAAAAGCCCACGGGGGATGCTCTACGGGATATGCGGGTGGACACAACCCGTTACGGGCTTAGTTTGGAGGAAGCCCAGCGCAAGCCCTACATTGCCTCGATGGGGATTTATGTCTTCAAGCGGCAAGTACTCATTGATTTGCTAGAACAGATGGCCGATGCCACTGACTTTGGCAAGGAAATTATCCCCGCTGCTGCCCGTTCTCATCTTGTCCAGACCTACGTTTTTAATGGGTATTGGGAAGATATTGGGACGATTGGAACCTTCTACGAAGCCAACCTTGCCCTCACCCAACAACCGCAGCCGCCCTTTAGCTTCTACGACGAAAACGCGCCCATCTACACCCGTCCGCGGTACTTACCCCCCAGTAAGATGCTGAGTTGCACAATTACGGAATCCATTATCAGTGAGGGCTGCATCCTTAAAGAATGCCAAGTCCACCGTTCCGTCTTGGGGGTGCGATCGCGAGTGGAATCGGGGTGTGTTATTGACCATTCCCTGTTGATGGGAGCAGACTACTACCAAGATTCAGCGCAGCGCCACCAGCTGACTCTGCAACACAAAATCCCCATCGGCATTGGTGCCAACAGTGTGATTCGCAAGGCAATTGTGGATAAAAATGCCTGCATTGGCCACGATGTCAAAATCATCAACAAAGACCATGTTGAAGAATCCAACCGTGAGGATCAGGGATTTTATATTCGCAGCGGTGTCGTGGTGATTCTGAAAAATGCCGTGATTCCCGATGGTACCGTTATCTAAACCATAAGGAAGTTTGAATTGGCAAGCGGGGAAAACCTGTGTAGCATATCAAAAGGTAAGGTTGAGCATTCACCCCTTTAGCGGAACTTCCATCTATGCCCACGATAGAGACTCGCACAGAACCCATGGTCATCAACATGGGGCCGCATCATCCCTCCATGCACGGGGTTTTGCGGTTAATGGTGACCCTGGACGGCGAAGATGTCATTGACTGCGAGCCGGTGATTGGCTACCTCCATCGCGGGATGGAGAAAATTGCCGAAAACCGCACCAACATCATGTTTATTCCCTACGTGAGTCGTTGGGACTACGCCGCAGGGATGTTCAACGAGGCGGTTACTGTCAACGCTCCCGAAAAGTTGGCGGGGATTCCCGTACCCAAACGCGCCAGCTACATCCGCGTGATCATGCTGGAGTTGAACCGCATTGCCAACCACCTGCTGTGGCTGGGTCCCTTTTTGGCGGATGTCGGTGCCCAGACGCCCTTTTTCTATATCTTCCGCGAGCGGGAGTACATCTACGATCTCTTTGAAGCGGCGACAGGGATGCGCTTCATTAACAACAACTACTTCCGCATTGGGGGGGTAGCTGCCGACCTCACCTATGGCTGGGTGACGAAGTGCCGCGACTTCTGTGATTACTTCCTGCCCAAGGTGGATGAGTACGAGCGCCTCATCACCAACAACCCCATCTTTGTACGGCGCTTACAGGGGGTGGGCAAAATTAGCCGTGAGGATGCCATCAATTGGGGGCTATCGGGGCCGATGCTCCGTGCCTCCGGGGTGAAGTGGGATCTGCGCAAGGTGGATCACTACGAGTGCTATGACGACTTTGACTGGGATGTCCCCGTGGCCACAGAAGGCGATTGCCTTGCCCGCTATATTGTCCGTATTCAAGAAATGCGCGAATCGGTGAAGATCATTCGCCAAGCCTTAGATGGTCTTCCCGGTGGCCCCTATGAAAACCTAGAAGCCAAGCGCATGCTCGAAGGCGCCAAGTCAGAGTGGAATAGCTTCGACTACCAGTACCTTGGCAAAAAGCTTGCCCCCACGTTTAAGATTCCTAAAGGAGAGCACTATGTGCGCGTTGAATCGGGGAAAGGGGAACTAGGGATTTACCTGATTGGGGATGACAATGTCTTCCCTTGGCGCTGGAAGATTCGGCCACCGGATTTTAATAACCTGCAAGTGCTGCCCCAGTTGCTGAAGGGGATGAAAGTGGCGGATATTGTGGCTATCCTTGGCAGTATTGACGTGATTATGGGATCTGTTGATCGCTAAGAAGTGCACTGCAACTTTTGATGCCACAAGGGGAGGCAGCGATGGCTGTACAACTACCATTCTTCACCTCCACAAACTTCAGCGGCCTTTTGAGTAACCGGTTTTGGCAAAATGCATGGCCACTGCCGCCCCAAAACCAACTGAAGCGAGGTGCGCTGGTTCCAGATGGGGAATTACCCGCTGTAGGGCTAAACGCGCCTGTTCGCCTTTCGGCTGTGTGGCAAGAGCAGCCGCTGCTGCTGGTGTTTACTCGTATCTTTACAGAGCATCAATACTGCCCGCTGTGTTATCCCTATCTCAAGGCCCTAAATGAAAACTATGAGACCTTTCAAGGCAAAGGGGTGGCCGTGCTGGTGGTGACTAGTACTGATGCCCAGCAAAGCGAGAAAGTTAAGGCAGAGATGGGCTTAAAGATGCCTCTACTCTATGACCCCGGTTGCCACGTCTTTCGTCAGTACCGCACCGGACAAGCTTTGGGGGCACCGCTACCTGCGCAGTTTCTGATTGATCAAGAAGGCAAGCTCCGCTACAAGCATCTCTTCTCATTTCTAGAACCCAATGCCCCCCTGGAGCGCTTGTTTCAGGAAATTGATGCCTTAGCCAATAGGGCAACAGTCACCACAGCAGCCTAGGAGGGATCAAAACTCGCTAGGATAGAAGGTGTCTCCTTGGGGCTGTAGCTCAGTCGGATAGAGCGAGCGCCTCCTAAGCGCTAGGCCGTGCGTTCAAATCGCACCAGTCCCGTTCTTTCCCTTAAAATAAAAAGCAAATCTTTTTGATGTTAGTTTTGCATCTGTGGTAGAGCGATCGCCCCCGAATTCTCTCCTAAGGGAACTTCAAGGCACAATTGACGACCTTGAGGACTATCAAAGTGCCCTGAGCTATGAGGCCGCCAAGCGTGCCCTGGAAAAATTACTGTTTGAATGCAAGGCGACTGGAACCGCAAAAGCCCCCCTCGCCCGCGCGATCGCCGATCTCGAAGAAATGCTCCACAAGCTCCACTATGGTGTGGTGCAAATTGCCGTCTTTGGCATGGTGGGGCGGGGAAAATCCTCCCTGTTAAATGCACTGCTGGGGGAACCCTACTTTGCCACAGGCCCCATTCATGGGGTCACTCAGGAAGAAGCCAGTGTCCTTTGGCAAATCTCTGAAGCGCAGCGGGGCAATCCTATTCGCCTGATCGATACTCCTGGGTTGGACGAAGTCAACGGCGCAGCACGGGAACAACTAGCGCGGGAGGTGGCTGCCCAAGCGGATTTGATTCTCTTTGTGGTTGCCGGCGACTTGACCCGTCTCGAATACCAAGCCCTCAGTGAATTGCGGCAGGCCGGAAAGCCAATGATTCTAGTCTTTAACAAAGTGGATCAGTATCCGGAGGCCGATCGCGAGGCGATTTATATTAAAATCCGCGATGAGCGTGTTAAGGCACTCCTTTCCCCCGAAGAAATTGTCATGGTGGCAGCAGCCCCCCTTGTGCCCCAAGTGCAGCGGGATAGCCAAGGACGGGTTCAGGTGAAAATGACCGTTGGTGCTCCCCAGGTGGAACCCCTAAAACGGAAGATCTTGGAAGTGCTAGAGCGAGAAGGAAAAGCCCTGATTGCCCTCAATTCCATGCTCTTTGCCAAGAAGGTGAGTGAAGAATTGGCCCGCTACAAGCTGGCCTTGCGAGATCAGGAGGCCAACCAACTGATTTGGAAAGGGGCAGTGACCAAAGCCTTGGCGATCGCCCTCAACCCCATCACCGTGCTGGATATGGTCAGCAGTGCCGTCATTGACCTGACGACGATTCAACTGCTCTCGCGGCTGTACGACATTGAACTCACGGATGCAGGCGCCCAGGATCTGCTCCAAACCATTGCCCTTGCCATGGGCAGCATTAGCTTAGGGGAATTTGCTGTCAATTTGGGACTGAGTTCCCTCAAAGGACTCTTGGGATTGGCTACACCCATGAGCGGTGGCATTGCCCTGGGTCCTTACCTCTCCGTGGCCATGACCCAAGCAGGGATTGCCGGCTTGTCTTCCTACACAGTGGGGCAAGTGGCCAAAACCTACTTTGCCAACGGTGCGGGCTGGGGGCCTGCAGGACCCAAAACCGTTGTCCAGCAAATCCTCAGTCAACTGGATCAGCGCCATATCCTCAATCGGCTGAAGCTGGAAATTCAGCAGCAGTTATACCCCAGTGGAGTGGTTCCTTGGGCAAGACGGGCTGCCCCATAGGCGGCCTCCGTGTGAGGCGCAACGGCCACCGGCACCCCTAGGTATTGCTGACGCAGCGCTAACCATGCTCGATTGCGCGCACCCCCTCCCGCTGTCCAGACCCGTTTTAAGGGTGACGCCCCCAAACGCTGTAATTGCCTATAGCCTTGGGCTTCAATGCGACTCAGACTTTCAAGGAGTCCCTGCAGAAAGAGGCGAGGGTCGTCGGGGCGCGGCTCTAGGCGAGGCTCTAGGTGGGGATCGTTAATGGGGAAGCGTTCGCCCCGCTTCAGCAGGGGATAGTAGTCCAAGCCGGTGGGCTGATGGACATCTATTTGGGCACTGAGGCGTTCCAATTCCTCCGGGCTAAAAAACTGCGCCAAAATTGCTGCACCACAGTTGGAGGCGCCCCCCACCAGCCAGCGATCGCCCAAGCGATGACTGTAGATGCCGGTTGCTAAATCCTCTACCCTAGAGGCACTCAACAGCTTCAGCACAAGGGTTGATCCCAAGGATGTTACCGCTTCGCCCACCTCAGAGGCACCACTGGCTAGAAAGGCAGCAATGCTATCGGTGGTACCGGCACACACTTGGCACTCTGGAGACAAGCCTAAGTCCGTTGCCGTCACCTTTCCCAGAACCGTACCGGGGGGAACGACCTTAGGGAGGAGGGGCCGTAACGGCGCAAGCGTCGGGTGGTTTAACCAATCAGGGTAAGCTTCCTTTGCCGCGTCATAGCCCAACTTTAGAGCATTGTGCCAGTCGGAAATGCCCAGTTGACCGTGGAGCAAAAAGGCCAGCCAGTCCGCTTGGTGTACCAAAACAGCACTGGCGCTTGGGTAGTGGCTTTGGAGCCACAACAGCTTGGCGAGACTACTCGTCGCACTCAGGACAAGGTGATCCGCGGCTAAAATCTGCCGCAGCGTTTGAACATGAGCTTGGGCGCGATCGTCGTTGTAAAGGAGAACAGGTGAGCAGGGTTGCCCCTGTGCATCACAGAGGAAAACGGTGCCAGAGGTGGCATCAATGGCAATCCGCTGAATTTGCTGCCGAATGGCGCTTGGAATATCCAAAGTCAATGCCCGCAGCGTCGCTGCCCATTCTTGGGGCTGATCGGGTTGGTGAAGCGGACGACGGGAGGTGGCCAGAATGTTCCCTTCAGGATCAATGGCGATCGCCCGCGCCCCTGAGGTACCAAAATCAATCCCCAAGGTGGTAGTCATACCGATAATTATTGCAGTAGCGTAAAGAGATTGCTATCCAGCTCATAACCAAACATGGCAGCCATCCCCTTAACCTTTTCAGCCGCAGGATAGCCCTGTCCCTGAAGCCACTGCCAAAGGGTAAACACTTTAGTCATTACAAAAATATCCAGGGCTTGGGGGTTGAAGATAATGCCCTGCTGCGGATGAAATTCGTGGGGCACGAGCATTGCCCCATAGCGCACGAGTTCTCCCGCCGACCAATCCAGTAAGTAGGGTAGCCATGGGTAGCAGACATCGGCACGAATGAACCAGAGGCGCACGGCCGGCAATTCCGAAAGTTCTAGATCAGGTTCATCCGCCGGTCGGGGATAGTCAATCTTAAAACGCAGCGCTTGGTGATGAGCTAAAAGTCGCTGTTCTGCAATCAGGGGATTAAGGACATGGTGCAGGGGAGATAAGTCCAGACGATCAATCTGATCTGGTGTTAACTCGATCGCGATCGCCACTCTCTATCTCTCCCCAGCGGCCAGTTATTTAGAGAACCTGCTGGACTTCCGCAATTTCGGGAATGGATTCCTTTAATTTACGCTCAATGCCCATGCGCAGCGTCATCGTCGAACTGGGGCAGGAACCGCAGGCACCCTGTAACCGCAGCCGTACCACCGGCCCTTCAATTTCCACAAGTTCGACATTACCGCCATCGGCCATCAAATAGGGGCGGAGTTCATCAAGGACTTTTTCAACGTTTTCTTGACTCAATTCAAGGGTTGCAGCCATTGTTACTGTCCTTGGCATATCGTTCACATTACTCCTTAGTTTAGCATTGAGAGGGGCGATCGCCCCTTGGGAATTCCAAGGGGTGCCAATGGATCTGGCTCTAGGGAAATCTCTTAAACAGTGTTAGGAACAGTAACGCTCAGGGATACAATATTAGCTTGGTGAACTGCACGGTAGGACATGATTTCCAGTAATGATTTTCGCCCCGGTGTAAGTATTGAGCTTGACGGTGCCGTTTGGCGAGTCGTTGAATTTTTGCACGTCAAACCTGGGAAAGGCTCGGCCTTTGTGCGTACAAAGCTAAAGAATGTGCAAACGGGCAACGTGATTGAGCGCACATTCCGCGCTGGCGAGACTGTTCCCCAAGCCACCCTTGAAAAACGCACGATGCAGCACACCTATAAAGACGGTGAAGACTATGTCTTTATGGACATGGAAAGTTATGAAGAGGCTCGCCTCACCGCTGCACAAATCGGCGATCGCGCTAAGTACCTTAAAGAAGGTATGGAAGTCAATATCGTTAAATGGGGTGAGCAGGTTCTCGAGGTAGAGCTACCCAACTCCGTGGTTTTAGAAGTGGTGCAAACCGATCCGGGTGTTAAAGGGGATACCGCCACCGGTGGATCAAAACCCGCCATTGTCGAAACCGGTGCCCAAGTCATGGTACCGTTATTTATCTCCGTAGGTGATCGGATTCGCATTGATACTCGCTCAGATACGTATCTTGGCCGCGAATAGGAGTAATGGGTGTGGAGCTTGACCTCAACCAAGTGCGCGAACTGCTGTTAATGTTTGACCAAACCAGCGTCACCGAACTCAACCTTAAGAGTGGTGAACTGGAACTTCAACTGCGCAAGCGTGAGCAGATCAGCAGCAACCCCGCTGTGGTTGTGGCTCCAGCTCCCCCCTCGGCCACCACATCCACGCCTGCCCCTGCTCCAGAGCCGACGCCACCCCCTGCCAACCGCAAAACTGTGGATATTGTGGCGCCAATGGTGGGAACATTTTATCGTGCCCCCGCTCCCGATGAACCCCCCTTTGTGGAAGTGGGGGACACAGTCAAAAAAGGCCAAGTGGTTTGCATCATTGAGGCCATGAAGCTGATGAACGAAATTGAAGCCGAAGTCAATGGCCAAGTGGTGGAAATTCTGGTGCAAAATGCTGAACCCATTGAGTATGGCCAACCCTTAATGCGCATTTTGCCTAACTAAATATCATTTTTTTCGGCAAGAGAGGCAGATGCTAATTGCAAAGATATGTTAAGGATTGAGGAGTTTAAGGCCAATAATTCAATGCTTTCAAGCCTTTGTGCTCTTGCCGAGACCCTAATTGAAAAATTAGAATCTAGGAATATCCACCACCACTGCCCGACGAGGTTGGCCTGTGCAAGCAACTGGAGCATACATTCTTATTGATACCCTATGCCGTCACGGCGTTAAGCATATTTTTGGCTATCCTGGTGGAGCAATTTTACCGATTTACGATGAACTTTATCGTGCTGAGTCCGAAGGGAGGATTCAGCACATTTTAGTGCGCCACGAACAAGGGGCAGCCCATGCCGCTGATGGCTATGCTCGTGCCACAGGCCAAGTGGGAGTCTGTTTTGGCACTTCAGGACCAGGGGCAACAAATTTAGTTACAGGCATTGCCACGGCCCACATGGACTCCATCCCGCTGCTGGTGATCACCGGTCAAGTGCCTCGCTCTGCCATTGGCACCGATGCCTTTCAGGAAACAGATATTTTTGGCATTACGCTGCCCATTGTCAAGCACTCCTACGTCGTGCGCGCCGCCAAGGAGATGGCACGCATTATTACCGAGGCAATCTATATTGCCACCACCGGCCGTCCGGGGCCTGTGCTTGTGGATATTCCCAAGGATGTGGGACTAGAAGTCTGTGAGTACGAACCCCTTGAGCCGGGGCAGGTCAAGCTGCGGGGCTATCGTCCCACCATTCGCGGCAATGCCCGTCAAGTTGCCCAAGCAGTTCAACTGATTCGTGAAGCCAAACGCCCCTTACTTTATGTGGGGGGGGGCGCGATTACAGCGGGTGCCCACGAGGAAGTACTCAAATTGGCAGAGCTATTCCAGATTCCGGTGACTACAACCCTGATGGGGAAGGGGGCATTTCCTGAGTCCCATCCCCTTTCCGTGGGCATGCTGGGAATGCATGGCACTGCCTATGCCAACTTTGCCGTCAGTGAATGTGATCTGCTCATTGCCCTGGGGGCGCGGTTTGACGATCGCGTGACGGGTAAACTGGATGAATTTGCCTCCCGTGCCAAGGTAATTCACATTGACATTGATCCTGCGGAGGTGGGGAAAAACCGCGTGCCCGATGTGCCGATTGTGGGTAGTGTCAAACCCGTGCTTCAGCAAATCCTCAAACAGATTGAAGACAGCGGGGAACCTGTGGAACCTGCCACCCAAGCATGGCTAGAGCGGATCAGAATCTGGAAAGAGGACTATCCCCTTGTCGTGCCACAGCCTAGCGGTGAACTCTCCCCCCAAGAGGTGATTGTGGCCTTTGGGCGCCACGCTCCCGATGCCTACTACACCACGGATGTGGGTCAGCACCAGATGTGGGCGGCACAATTCCTGAAAAATGGCCCTCGGCGGTGGATTTCCAGTGCGGGCTTAGGTACGATGGGCTTTGGGATGCCGGCGGCCATGGGCGTGAAGGTGGCATTACCAGATCAGCAGGTGATCTGTATTAGTGGCGATGCCAGTTTCCAGATGAATTCCCAAGAGCTGGCGACATTGGCGCAGTACGGCATTGCCGTCAAGACTGTGATTATTAACAATTTCTGGCAGGGAATGGTGCGGCAGTGGCAACAGGCCTTTTATGAGGAGCGCTACTCCCATTCCAGTATGGCCAAGGGGATGCCCGATTTTGTCAAGTTGGCGGAAGCTTACGGCGTCAAGGGGTTGCGGGTCACAGATCGCCATAATTTGGATGCTATTGTCGAAGAGGTCTTGGCCTACGATGGTCCTGTGCTCCTAGATGCCCATGTGACCCGCGACGAAAACTGCTATCCAATGGTTGCCCCTGGTAAGCCCAATTCGCAAATGCTGGGTTTGCCGGAACGCAAGGTGCTCGAAAAGGCTGCCGAATTGATCTACTGTGCCAACTGTGGGGCAAAAACCATCTCTACCCATCGCTTTTGTCCGGAGTGTGGCAGTAAACTCTAAGCCTTTGGACACCCTTGAGCAAACAATCGCCTCGGCAGCGGCTGACGAAAATGAAAGAGAATCGCTTTCTGGCGGCGATCGCGGGGTTCGGGCCCCCGCCCCCAGAGGGTCTCAAAGGAGAAAAAGGACACTCCTAGTCCTGAGCGCAGGGCAGCCTCCACTTTAGCATCCACCAGTTCAATGGGCACAGGATTGGTACGTAGCCCCGTGAGGACACCGACGGCAGTGGGAATTCTTGCTTGAGCATGCAGGATTTCCGGTTGCGTTAGCTGCTGCACAAAGCTAGGCAGATTGTAGCGATAGACCTGCACAATCACTTCATCAAGGAGTCCAAGGGCGATCCACTGGGGCCAATCTTGGAGAAATGTTTGGTAGGCGGTGGGCAATGTGGTCGGTGCAACGGAAAAAATGGCATTGGGAAATTCCTGCTTTACCCGCTGCCGCAACCTTTGCACAAACGCGGTAAGTTTGTCCGCGCGCCAGCGCATCCAGTCCGGATCGCGGGGATTATCGGGAACGGGCTTTTTAGTTTCCTGCTGATAGAGGGCACGGGTATAGGGATCGTAGCCAAACTCCACGGGCAGACTGAGGTGGTCATCAAACTGCACACCATCCACGGGGTACTGCCGCAATACTTCAAGAACAATGTTGGTGAGAAATTCTTGGACTTGGGGATGAAAAGGATTCATCCAAGCTACTTCTCCCGCTGCCGTCAAGCGAGTCGTTTGACCATTGACCCCTTGGGTGAGCCAGTCGGGATGGGCAAGGGCGAGTTCTGAGGTTTCCGGCACCATGAAGCCAAATTCAAACCAAGGAATGACTAAAAGGTTACGGCAGTGCGCCTGCTGGGTGAGTTCTGCAAGAATGTCGTAATCTTGAATCCCCCGCAGCACAAAGGGCTGAATGCCTAGATTTCTGGCCGTGGCACTGGGGAAACCGACATAGCCTGAGTTCCAGACAACAGGATAGAGGGTGTTGAAGTTCAGCCGCTGTAGCTCATTGAGGGTTGCCTCCAACTGAGGGCGATCGCGCAGGAGCGGTAAATCGTTGGTTGTCAGCCAAACGCCGCGAATCAGGGTTGAGGGTTGTGCCTGTATCGGCCAAATCGTCCAGCAAAGACTCCAAAAGAAGAGAATGAGCAACAACCAAACGCGATGACGCAGCATAGGCTACAGCCCTAGGGAACGCAGATGCCCTGCCTCGAAGGGAAGAACTCGGCTACACATAGTCTGCTTCAAGGCTCCACTGGGGCGGCATGGCCAGGCTTCCGGCGATCGCCATCCTGTGTTGTTCTCTCTCCCGCTGTAGCTTGGGAACAGCGGCACGGAGAAGGATAAAGGTTGTTTTGCCAGAACCATTGTTACCAATAATGCCAAGGCGATCGCTCACCTCTACCGTCAGATTGCTCCCCTGAGGCAGCGAGGGAATTGCAAACATCCCCGATTTCTAGCAGGGCAGTCTCAGCTTAGAGGGTCAAGGCTTGGGGATTGGTTTCAATGAGTTTCGCTAAATCTTGAAGGAAGGCGGCTGCATCGGCACCATAGATCACGCGGTGATCACAGGTAAGATTCACCTTCATCTGCCGTTTCACTCCCAGTAGGCCCTCCTCTGTGGCCACTACCGTCGGACGGGAGGCTCCCACGGCCATAATTGCCCCTTGACCAGGGGTGAGAATGGCATCGAAAAAGTCAACGCCAAACATGCCTAAATTGGAGAGGCTAAAGGTGCCCGTGCTGTACTCCTCGGGTTGCAGTTGCTTAGCGCGTGCCCGCTCCACCAAGTCCTTCCACGTCCGCGAGAGGGTATAGATGTCAATTTGATCGGCATTCTTCAGCACCGGTGTAATCAGACCACCCCCTGGCATTGCCACAGCAACGGCAATGTTAATGTCGCGGCGGTATTGAATCCCCTGCTCTGTGTAGTAGGCATTCATAATCGGGTGTTTTTGCAGCGTCAGGGCGATCGCCTTGGCAAGGAGCGCCGTCATCGTCACCCCTTTGGCCTTAATTTGCTGGTACAGCCGATCCAGTGCCTCCGTGGTAATTGTGTAGGCCACATGGAAGTCAGGAATGCTAAGGCTGGCCACCATATTCCGCACAACGGCATTTTGTAGCGTTGTCAAGGGCACCAAATCCTCTTTCGCCACAACTGGAGCCGTGGCAGCGGATGCTGGGGGGACAGGGGCAGGGGGCGTCGCCACTGGTGTAACAGGCGGTGCGGGTACACCGATCAAGGCTTCCACATCGGCAGCGGTAATCCGACCATGGGGACCCGTTCCCTTAAGCGTCTTCAAATCAATGTGGTGTTCCTTGGCCAATTTGCGGGCGCGAGGCGAAGCAATCACTCGCCCAGTCGGCGCAGTGGGAGCACTGGGGGGAGAAGCTACTGCGACAGAGGTTGTTCCTGAGCCGTTACTTGTAGCCGCAGAAGGAGCAGCCGTAGAATCTGTCGCCGCCCCAAGGGACTTGGCCTTTGCCTGAGCCTCGGCAATTTCTGCTTCTGTTTCTGCCACCAGACCAATGGTGGCGCCGACGGGTGCCACTTCGCCGGCCGGTACGGTAATCACCGCCAAATAGCCATCGTAGAAGGACTC
Organism: uncultured Thermosynechococcus sp.; assembly: GCF_937958135.1. Classification (NCBI taxonomy): domain Bacteria; kingdom Bacillati; phylum Cyanobacteriota; class Cyanophyceae; order Acaryochloridales; family Thermosynechococcaceae; genus Thermosynechococcus; species uncultured Thermosynechococcus sp. The sequence goes on from NZ_CALGOG010000005.1 coordinate 30,190, forward strand.
CACATCCATATCGGCCTTGTCGGATTCCACAATCAGCACGGTTTCCCCTTTGGCCACCTTATCGCCGGGAGATTTCAGCCAAGAGACAATTTTCCCTTCGGTCATGGTGGAGCTGAGGGCGGGCATGAACAGTTCACGAATCATAGAGGCTGCTATCCTTGGTTGGCAATCGAGAGGGAGTTAAATTCACTGGAAATGCAACTTAGAGTGTGCCGCGAATTTCTTCAATGACACCATTGCGCAGGAGAATTTCCACCTGCATTTTTTGGATCAGGTTGTCTCCTTTGGTGACATAAAAGAAGTTGTCCACTTGACCTTGATCCACTTCCTGCCCCATTTCTAGGCGTTGCACCTGATCCAATTGTTGCAGAATCCTATTTTTTTGCTGTAAGAGTTCTGCTTTTTGGTTGTTGGCTTGCCCTTGAACGTCTTGAATACGGGCATTAATTACATCGGCTGCTTCATTGCTTTTACGCAGCTGGTCAATCACTTGCTGCAGTTGAAAGTCCAACTGCTGAATTTGGCCATCCACTTGATTCAGTTGGGCTTGAAGCTGCCTTTGGGCATCGTCTTTCCACTCAGGAGTGACAATTGCTTTCACCAGAATCTGGCGCCGCAGGAGCAGTTTAGTATCCATAGGGTCTCTCATGGAGATTACTCAAACATGGCGTTAATCATATCGCGGTAGCGATCGCTCACGACATGACGACGAATTTTTAGAGTTTGGGTCAAAAGACCATTTTCTATCGTAAAGGGTTCGAGGACAAAGCGAAATGTGGCAATGCGATCATCTGGGCGATAGCCAGGGCGATTTTGCACTTCCCGCAGCAGTTCCTGGCGGTAGAGATCAACAATCACTTTGCTCTCCAGGGTCACTACTTCACCGGTACCTGCCGGTGCCGGTCGGTGCGGCAACGCCAAGCGGTATCCCTTAGCCGTGACCCACTGCTCCAGCGCCTCCAAATTGGGCACAATCAGTGCACCCAGCGCCTTTTGATCTTGCCCCACCAGCATGATTTGATCAATATAGACACTGCGGACGCAGGCATCCTCAATGGGTTGGGGTTCAATATTTTCACCGTTGCTCAGCACAATCGTGTCTTTTTGCCGTCCCGTCAGCACGAGATCCCCATTGGGGGTGAGGTAGCCCAAGTCACCAGTATCAAACCAGCCTTCAGCATCCAGAACTTTAGTGGTGGCTTCAGGTTTGTTATAGTAGCCGCGCATCACTTGCGGACCTTTAGCCATCACTAGCCCTTTTTGCCAAAAATCAACGGGAGCTTTGGTGTCTGGATCTACAATCTTAATGGCAGTATCGGGAATGGGTCGGCCAGCCGATCCCCGTAGATTAGCCCAAGAGCGGCGAGCGGTTAGCACCACAGCCGTTTCTGTGAGGCCATAGCCCACCAGCACCTCTAAGTTAATGACCTCGTAGAAGGTATCCAAATGGGGAGCGAGGGCGCCGCCGCCACTAATCACCTGTTTAATCTCACCGCCGGTGGCTTCGCGAATTTTGCTATAGACCCGCTTCTCCCCCACTGCGTAGAGGGGCTTCAGGAAGAAGGTTTGCAGGCGGGCAAGAAATTTTTGCCAACGACTAGGGTGGGGGTTGGTTAGGCTCAGTCCTGTGAGCAGTCGCCGTTGCAGGACATATTGCTGGCCGACACTGAGGAAAAACTGGGCAAGGTATCGTTTGAGGGGCGGGGCATCCCGCAGTTGCTTTTGCAGCCCTTCATAAAAGCCTTCCCAGATGCGCGGTACTGCAACCATGTAGTGGGGTTTGCAGCGTTTTAAGTCATTCTTGAAGTGGCGCAGGTTGGTGTAGGTTTGGCTACAGCCACAGGCAAAGAGAAAGTACTCGACAACTCGTTCGTAGGCATGCCAAACGGGCAGGATGCTGAGGATGCGATCGCCCACCTGCGGCTGCACAATGGCCCAGAGATTGACAATTTGACTGAGCAGTCCCCCATGGGTCACCATCACGCCCTTGGGTTGACCCGTGGTACCGGAGGTGTACATCAGTGTTGCTAAGTCATCGCGGGTTATGGCTACCGCCCGCACTGTGCCGTACTGTCCTTCGCTAAAGACTTGACCAAAGTTCAAAAGCCGCAGAGGAAAATGCTCAAGCTCCGGCGCTTCCGCACTCAGCAGAACAACGGTTTTTACCTGTGTCTCTGCTAAGCCATCCTGAAGTTTGCGCAGGGTAGCCAAGTTTTCAATCAGTAGGAGGGTTGAACCACTGTCGCACAAAATGTAGAGAAGCTCTTGGGCGTCAGCGGTCCCACTGCGAACGACATTAATGGCACCGGCCATCATGCTCCCTTGATCGGCAATCAGCCAGCGGGGACTATTGTCAGCAAATAAGGCCACGCGATCGCCCGCAGCAACACCCAGGGCTTGGAGACCGGCGGCAAAGCGTTGGATGCGTTGGTAGAGTTCACTGTAGGTAATCCGGGTGGCGGGGTCTTCGTAGGGGGCATCAAGGGCCACGACATCACCATGGCGTTGCGCCAATAGGGGCCACATTTCCGGTAGCGACTGGAGGGTTTTGTAGGGCAAAAAGTGATCGGGTAACGGCGCATCCTGGGGTAACCCGCCAGGGGGAGTGTAGGTGTAGGCTGCACTCGTCATTCATCTGACTCCAGACGCAACACCTAGATAATAAGCCCTCAATAGCATGGCTCATGCAGCTTTAATAATTTCAATATGAGATTATGGAGTTAGGGACTTTGCAAGCAGTGCTATGGTGCCTTTTGTCCTTGCCTCAGCCTCCCCAGCGCGACGCCAGTTGCTGCAACAGATTGGCCTCAACCCAATTGTTCAACCAAGTGACTTTGATGAATCGGTTATTCAAGCCGCAACGCCGACAGAACTCGTGCGATTGCTGGCACGGTGTAAAGCAGAAACCGTGGCTCAAACCTACCCACCCCCGGCCTTAATTTTGGGCTGCGACTCTGTATTGGTGCTGGGGGGAGAAATTTATGGTAAGCCTGCCTCAGCAGAGGTGGCGATCGCCCGCTGGCAGCGAATGCGCGGTCAAACAGGAGAGCTGCTCACCGGTCATGCCTTGATTGATCTGGGGCAGGGCCGCACCTGTGTTGAGGTGGAGTCCACCCAAGTCGTTTTTGCGGATATTAGCGATGCCGAAATTGCTGCCTATGTCGCTTCTGGTGAACCTCTGGCCTGTGCAGGCTGTTTTGCCCTTGATGGCCAAGGCGGTGCCTTTGTCGAGAAAATTATCGGTACCCCCAGTAATGTGATTGGCTTGAGCCTACCCCTACTGCGGCGGATGCTGCTGAGTTTGGGATATACGCTTCAAGCTCTGCAAAGCGAGAAATAAAAAATTAGCCTAGACAAGTCTAAATGCTTAGGGTATGCTAGGAGATTGCGAGTTAAGGAACTGTCATGAACGCCCAAGACATTATTCGCTCGATTGAAGCGGAGCAAATGAAGACTGACTTGCCCGTGATTCAGGTGGGCGATCGCGTTCGCGTCGGAGTTAAAATTCAAGAGGGCGGCAAAGAGCGCGTTCAGCCCTACGAAGGAGATGTAATTGCCATGCGGGGTACAGGAATTAACCGCACAATCACGGTGCGTCGTGTCTTTCAAGGGGTGGGCGTTGAGCGCGTCTTTTTGCTACATTCGCCACGAATTGATAGTATAAAAGTAATCCAGCGGGGGAAAGTTCGCCGTGCCAAGCTCTACTACCTGCGCAACCTCGTGGGTAAAGCCTCCCGTATCAAAGCACGGTTTGATCGCCCTCTGTAAACAGTCTTGCGTCCTTAGTTCAGTTGGTAGAACGTCGGTCTCCAAAACCGGATGTCGGGGGTTCGAGTCCTCCAGGGCGCGTTCTCTAAACTCAATTAAACTCAATCAAGGCAATCTATTAATCTATCCTTGCTGTGTGGGTAAAGCCACTGGCTTCTGGCGATCGCTCCCCTGAAACTGCAGGGCAGTGCGTGCCAGTTCCAACAATTGCAGTTCAGGGGGATAATGCCGTTCCTGCTTGAGACGTTGAATGTCCTGTTTCCCCAGTTGCCAGTGCAACCGTTTGGCCAGAGCCAGTAGAATATCGCCGCGATCAATGATGCCGGCCACCGCATCCGCAGGGGTTAAAACCGTAACAAAGCGTTGCTGTTGCTCCTCTAGGGTACAAACGGTCTTGGCGAGGGAATCGGCTTCTTTAACGGTAGCGATCGCCCGCAGGGGGACGGCTAATTCCTCCACAGGAGTAACTTCCCAGTGGCTGCGCTCCACATGGTTCAGGGCGTGGGGATCCAAATAGCCCCGATAGCGCCCCTCCGTGGCCACAAAGTAGGCCGTGGGCTGGCGATCGGCCAACAGCAGATAGCGATCGGCAAACTCCCGCAGCGACAGCGTTCCCTCAATAACGCGAAAATCCCGTGTCATGGCATCAGCCGCCGTCAGGGTGAGCAGTGCTTCTTGAAGCTGGCTGAGGCGATGGTAAAGCGTGGCATTTTGCAGGGCAAACCAACCCAACAGCGCCAACCACAGCCCATTGCCACTGCCAAGGAGGGTGACAAAGAGACCAAAACTAATGGCCAGCCAGCCCAAGACCTGTCCCGATCGCGCTGCCCAGCGCATCCCCTGAAAGCGATTGTCCGTTAATTTCCAAACGGCGGCCTTGAGCACTTGACCCCCATCGAGGGGAAGACCCGGCAAAAGGTTAAAGACCCCCAAGACAAAGTTGATATTGGCCAAATGGTGCAATAGTTCGTGAAGGAGATCCTCCCGCGGCAGGGTTGCGGCTGTCCCCTGTAACAGGAGAAAGAGGGCAAAGCTGACCAACGGCCCGGCGATCGCCACCTGAAACGCTTGACCGGGGGTATTGGATTCTCGCTCAATAGCCGCCATGCCCCCAAAGAGAAAAAGGGTAATCGAGCGCACCGTAATCCCTTGGGAGCGCGCCACTAAGCTGTGTCCCAACTCGTGAAGGAGCACCGAGGCAAACAACAGCAGCGAGACCACAAACCCGATTAGCCATACCCCTGCCCCCCACTGTGGATAGGTGGCCTGCCAGTCACTGCCATTGAGAAATGTAAACAACAAAATGACGAAAAACCACGAGCGATCAATATACAAGGGAATGCCAAAGACACGCCCCACCTGCCAACTTTGTCCCATGCCGACCTCGGTGCATTGTGCTCTCTCTCTATTATCGCCTCAGAGTCTAATAGCGTGGGGCTTAACAATAATTCATGTCTCAAATGTTACCCTTTCCCCTTTGTCCTAAGATAAAGGAAACGCTGCTAGAGGAGCATGTGGTGTCCCAAGCTGCCTTACTGGTGTCTGCCAATGGCTATATGTTAGACGTGACCTTTGATTTCCTTTGGCAGAGGGTGCAGGAGTTTATCTCCTATTTGCTGGGGGCATTGTGTCTCGCGCTGCCACTGAGTCTTTTCCTGAGCCTGATTGGCTACTGGTTCAGTGTCACCTTTGGAATACCAGTCCTACCTTTTGTTTTGATTGTTGTCTAGTGTTGTGGGGAGCTGCGTATGTGGGGTTTACTCATTACTTGGATTGTCACCAGTATTAGCTTGTTTATTGTGTCGCGCCTGCCGTTTCTGGGCGTAGAAATTGATAAATTTGCAACGGCCTTGTGGTCAGCGATTGTTTTTGGCCTGTTGAATGCCACCTTGGGAGCAGTTTTGAAATTCTTCGCCTTTCCTTTTATTTTTCTCACGTTTGGCTTGGTTGCGCTGATTATTAATGCAGCCATTTTTGCCCTTGCCGCTGCGTTTGTAGAGGGGTTTACCCTACGCAATGGCTTTTGGAGTGCCCTCTTAGGCTCCATTGCCCTCAGTCTCGTCAATTCAGTTTGCTTTAGCCTACTCGGTCAGGCAGGTCTGCTGTAGGGTAGCTGAATAGCCGCGAGGGGTAATCAGCCAATCCCGAAAGCGGCGGGTGCTGGCATTGCCAATGAGCACCAAGCTGAACATATCCGCCGTTTCCGGTTGGAAGGCGCCAAGGGTTGTGAGGGTAATCTGCTCCTCAGGGCGGTAGGCGGCACGAACGATTGCGACTGGGGTTTGGGGCAAGCGGTATTCTAGAAAAATGGCTTTGGCCTTGACCAGTTGGTGCTGGCGATCGCGCGAACGGGGGTTGTAGAGGGCAGTTACAAAATCCGCTGCCGCCGCTGCCCGTAGGCGCTGCTCAATAACCGCCCAAGGGGTCAGGCGATCGCTGAGGCTAATGGTGCAAAAATCGTGCATTAGGGGCGCTCCTAGACGAGCCGCCGCAGCATTGACGGCACTCACTCCCGGAAACACCTCCACTGGGAGGTCGTTAATCCCTGCCTCTGCCAATAGCTCCAGAACCAGCCCCGCCATGCCGTAGATGCCACAGTCTCCGGAAGACACCACCGCCACATTCAACCCCCAGCGGGCCAGATCAATCGCTGCTTGGGCGCGTTTTCGCTCTTGGGTAATTCCATAGGCCGCCACCATCTGTCCGCTTCGCCGCAGGGGAGCAAGCAATTCGAGGTAAAGTTCGTAGCCCACAAGAATATCGGCGGCCAAAAGGGCAGAGCGTGCTGCAAGGGTCAGTTGGTCTAATGCTCCTGGCCCAATACCAATGAGGCTAAGGGAACCTTGACGGGGAATGAATTCTCGCTGTGCTTGGGCAATGGCGATCGTCACCGCACCGGGTTCCCCCCCTTGACGATAGATCTGTTTGGGTACGATTAAATGCCCCCCATCACTCGCTAGAACTGCTGCGGCTTCAGCCACACTGGGGGTTCCCATTTCTGCCGCCACAATTGCCGAGGGGGTGGGGACGGCAACACGCGCCAATTCTTGGGCGGGAAACCAGCGGCTTGGCCAATCATGGGCTTGAGCCACCTGATATAAACCCACTTCATCGGCTTTGCGATCAATACTGGCAATACCCGCGATCGCCAGCGGGCTTAACCCGGCTTGGGCAAGGGTCTGATCAATGGCCTGCTGGATCAGGGCTGCCGAGGTTCCCCGTTCACAGCCGATGCCTAGCCACAGTACCCGTGGGTGCCAAGCCACACTTGAGGTGAGGGAGGAGGGTAACGCTCTTTCCGTAATCCAAATAGCATTTTCTGCAGGAGGAGCGCTGACAAACTCAACGGCTTGAGGGGGATTCAAAGCCGTACGCCACAGAGAACTCCCGCAGGTTTGATAGACGCGCAGCGGCTTTCCTTGCGCCTGTTGGCGGGCAATGGCATTCCAGTCTCCCGCTCCCCGTTGCCACCCCAAGGCCGTCCCCCAGCAATCCACGGCAAAATAACCTTGGGCATGACTTGCTCCTGTGAGAATCGGCGTTGCCCCAATGGCGGCACTGAGGACTTGACACAGGCGATCGCCCCCCGCCCCATGCCCACCGAGCAAACTCACCATCCACCGGCCATCCTCAGACAGGACGCAAACCGCCGGGTCTTGCCTTTTGTGGGTCAAAAGGGGGGAGATCAAGCGAACCACCGCACCGCAGGCCAAGGTAAAGATCCAAGCCCGATAGTGGCACCAGCATTCTTGCAGATGAACCGCCAGGGGGCGAGCGTAGGTTTGTACCCCAGGGTGCTCTAAATGGCTGGGTACCCAGATGCTCAGGGGAATCCCTGCGGCAACAATCCGTTGGAGTTGCAACAGTCCTTGACTCGTGGGGGCGATCGCCCCAATGGGTTGGAAATTCTCTAGCAGTGGCATGAATTAAACATCAAACTGATAGCGCACCGCCCCTGTTTCTGGATCATTGAACACATGGGCATAGCCGAGCCGCTGAGCCTCAAACAGTAACTCCTCAACCTGCTTGGCATCAAAACCGGTGTACAGAGCAGCCTGCGCTGCAGAGAGAACTCCCCCCTGCTCTTTGGCCACTTGGAGTAAGCGGTGCAACGGGGTTGGGGTCGAGCTAGGAGCCTCAGCCTGTTCTGCCAGTGCTAAATACCGCCCCTTCAAGTATGTATTGCGCTGATCTACCATCCCCGGAATCAAAAACAAATCAATGAATTGGGCAAACCCACAAAGGCCAAAGGTGATCAGGTACACAATCCCGACCACCGGCTGACCGACATAAAAGCGCTGTAGACCACAGATTCCCATTAGGCCGGCGCACCAGAGCAGATAGGCCACTCCCACGTTCAAGAAGCTTGGCGGGGGCTGACCTTGGAGAGGATAGGTTCCACGGCGGCGGAATGAGCCCATAACTTTCTTTTAGGAGGATTCTACTATTCCTCATCCTAGCCTAAGTTTTTCCAGAAGCACTGCAAGGATGGGCGATCGCCCCCCAAAAGAGGCTCCTAAAAATTCGGCTGATGGCGAATCAAGTTCAAAAACTCCTCACGGGTCTTTTGATCCTCCCGAAAGACCCCCAGCATCGAACTGGTGACCGTCCAAGAGCCGGGCTTTTGCACACCGCGCATCACCATGCACATGTGGCTGGCTTCCATGACCACCGCCACACCCTTCGGATCGAGAACCGTTTCAATGGCCTCGGCCACTTGACGGGTCAGGCGCTCCTGCACTTGCAGCCGCCGCGCATACATTTCCACAATCCGCGCCAATTTGCTGAGGCCAATCACCCGCTGGTTGGGGATGTAGGCCACATGGGCTTTGCCAATAAAAGGCAACATGTGATGCTCACACAGGCTAAAGAAGTTAATGTCGCGCACTAAGACCATTTCATCGTGGCCTTCATCAAAAATCGCGCCGTTGACAAGGGCTTCAAGGGATTGACGATAGCCACTGGTGAGAAATTGCATGGCCTCAGCAACCCGTTTGGGGGTTTTGAGCAATCCCTCGCGATCCGGATCCTCACCCACATTCAGCAAAATTGTGCGCACTGCGGCCATGATTTCTTCCTTGGCAACCTCTGGGGGGGGTGGGTGGGGAACCGCTTCTTTGCCTTGGTGGGTGTTGCGATCCGGCAGGATCGCCGGCGTGGCCGCTTTACCGTTAATGATTGAATCGGGCATATTGAACGTTGTCATAGAAAGAGTGACAAGTATAAGGACAAAAGGAGCTTAGAGGGTTCCGCCAAGGGGCATGACCACTAGCTCTTCAACAAAAGCCGTTTGCGGCAATTGAGTCGTGTACAAAATCGTGTTAGCAACGTGTTCAGGGGTGAGCATCCCCGTGCGGTCAAAGTCTCCAGCTACACCTTCCCAAATGGGGGTATCAACGGCGCCGGGACAGATGGCAATCACGCGGATACCGTGGGCGCGTTCTTCGGCCGCCATTGTTTTGGTTAGAGCCATGAGGGCAAACTTCGAGGCACAGTAGGCGCCCCAGTGGGGAAAAACTTGGCGTCCAGCAATTGAAACAACATTGACTATCGTACCGCACTGGCGCGAGCGGAATTGCGGCAGCACTGCTTGGGAGCAAATAAGGGCACTGGTGAGGTTGACATTGAGCATCTGCTGCCAGTCCGCCAAGGGTTGATCAATGAGGGGAACGGTTCTGGCCATGCCGGCATTGTTCACCAGCACATGGACATCCCCAACCCTAGCGAGAATCTCATCAAGGCGCGATCGCAGGGGTTCAGGATCGCTGAAGTCCACGCTAAAGGTATGGGCTTCAACCCCACAGGCCACCACTTGGGCATGGACGGCAGCCAGTTTGGCGGGCGATCGCCCCAACAGCACCACATGAAATCCCGCTTGGGCAAAGGCAATAGCTGTGGCTGCCCCAATGCCGCTGCTGGCGCCGGTAATTAAAACTTGCTGGCTCATACCGCTTCGCTAAATACCCCCATGCGTCGGAACTTCTGGTAACGCAACTCCCGCCGTTCACTACTGCTGAGGGTCTGCACTTCAGCTAGATTCCTTAGCAAAGCCGCTTTCAGGTTTTCCGCTGCCTCTACGGGGTTGCTATGGGCCGCCCCCACCGGTTCCGGCACAATTTCATCAATAATCCCTAGCTTTAGGAGGTCGCGAGCCGTAATTTTCAGGGCTTCCGCCGCTTGGGGCGCTTTTTGGGCATCGCGCCAGAGAATAGCAGCGCAGGCTTCTGGGGGCGCCACACTATAGACGGCATGTTCAAACATCAGCAGGCGATCGCCCACCCCAATGGCCAAGGCACCGCCAGACCCGCCTTCGCCAATCACGGTGCAAATAATCGGCACCTCAAAGCGAAACATCTCCCGCAGATTATGGGCAATGGCTTCCCCTTGGCCAAACTTTTCCGCTTCCACCCCCGCCCAGGCCGCTGGCGTGTCAATAAAGGTGAGGATGGGCATTTGAAAGCGGTTGGCGTGCTCCATCAGCCGCAGGGCTTTGCGATAGCCCCCCGGCGACGCCATGCCAAAATTGCGCGCCACATTGTCCTTGGTATCCCGCCCCTTTTGCTGACCTAACATCACCACCGGCCGGCCATTCAGTCGCCCAATCCCTCCGACAATAGCAGGGTCATCACTGCCGCAGCGATCGCCATGGAGTTCAATCCACTCTTCACTAATGGCTTGAATGTAATCCAACGTGCTGGGACGGCGCGGATGGCGAGCCACCTGTAGCGTTTGCCCAGGGGTCAGCTTACTGAAAATTTCATAGCGCAGTTGCTTAGCGCGCTCCTCCAATTCACGGATTTGCTCCGAGACATCAACGCCAAACTCCGAGGACTTATCCCGCACCTGCTGAATTTGGGCTTCTAGCTCCACGAGGGGCTTTTCAAACTCCAACAGAAGCGTGCGACGTTCGTTTGCCATAGGCGATTGGATTCCTTTTGGTTTTACTGAGGGTTCAACAGGAGTGGCTTAAATCCGTGTTTGCGGGAGACTTCGCCGATTTGCTCCATCTTTTCGACGGTAATTTGATTGCGTCCCCAAGAAAAATTGGTGTGCCAGCCCTCAAAGTCTAACAGCATAGCCTCGGCAAAACAGGCAAACATCTGCCGCGAGGGCACTTCCATATTCACAATTTCCATAATTTTCCAGTCAATATCGAGGGCGTGTTCGACAATGCCACCGTTAAGGACATGAATCTCTGGGTGCTGGATTTTGGTGCCCATATTTTTGGGGTAGCCGCCATCAATCATCAGCGAGGGGCGCTTTAACTGCTCAACGCTCAGCTCAATTCCTTTGGGCATACTGGCCACCCAAACCACAATATCCGCCAGGGGCAGTGCGTCCATCAGGTCGAGAATTTTGCCCCGTCCCAACTCGGCTTGGAGATCTAGCAGGCGATCGCGATTGCGGGCCACCAGTAACAGGTCTTGGACATCCAAGCGACGATTCAACCAACGGCAGACAGCACTGCCAATATCTCCCGTCGCCCCACAGACAGCCACAGTTGCTTGACGCAAATCAATCCCCACTTGCGGCGCCGCCTCCTCAATTTGTTGGCAGATGATATAGGCCGTGTGGGTATTGCCCGTTGTGAAGCGGCGAAAGTCTAGCTCAATGTTGCGCACATGGGACATTTTCTCCAGATTAAAGTTCTCAAAGATGATCGAGGAGAAGCCCCCCAAGGCTGTAATGTCAATGCCGTGCTTTTGGGCATGAGCCATGGCGTTAATGATTTTGCGAGTCGCTGCCTTTATCCGCTGGTTGGCCAGCATTTCCGGCAAGAAGCAGGACTCAACGTATTTGCCGTAGATAGTTTTGCCCGTTACACTCGTCACCGTAATCTCATCGACGATCTGGGGCGGCGCCATACACCAAAATTCCAAGCCCTGATCGGCATATTCGGGATAGCCTAACCGATAAGCCACAGCTTGGGCGTGCTCCAGACTTGTCAGATGACCAATTAATCCAAACATACAAACGGACGGTGACTAAAATGTAACGATATATTAAGTCACCATTATGCCGCAGTTAGGCCATACACCGACATCTTCATAATTTCGCGGGTGGTAAAGCCAATATTCTCCAGGGCGCCGCTGTACTGAATCATGAAGTCTTCTACGAGGGCATCTTTTTCCATCCCGAGCACTTTGGCATCCGCTTCCACTTGGTTGAGCATCTTCCAGACTAAGGGCAGGTTGGCGCGATTAGCTGCTTCGATTTCTGCTTTGACCGTCTCGAAGTTTTCCTTCAGCCAGATTTCGCCAAAGTTGAGGTGGCTGTATTCATCCTTGACCACACCCTCAGTAATTTTGCGGGCAAAGGGATCCGCCATTGGAATGTAGATGTTGTAAGCGGCGATCGCAAAGCACTCAATGATTAGAGCCTGAATAAGAAGGCAACTGGCAATTTTCCCCTCTGCCAGTGCGGCTTGGAAGTTTCCACGCAGTTGGGCAAAGAATTCTTGGGCAAAGCCCATGTCTGGCGTCACGCTGAGGTTGCGACCACAGGCTTCAAACCCCTTTTTGTGGCGGGCTTCCATTTTGGCAAGACGGGTGAGTTCTTCTTGGTGTTGTGGCAGCAGCTTGGCTAGGTCAATGTAATTGTCGTGAGCTTGCTGTTCACCTTCAATGACAATGGCGTTGATGCGACTGTAGGCATCCCTGTAGCGATCGCTATGGTAGTCCAACTCGGGTGTAGCGGTAGCCGTTGTCATTGTGAACTCTCCTAAGCAATTTATTAGAGGTTATTGAGACATCAGAGTTTCTGTTATCATACCGCAGCAGCGATCCCTTGACGAGGGGCAGCGTGGCAGAGATTTTTGAGTTCCTGAATAGGTGAATCTCTATGCACCCATAGGGCTAAAAGCTCCCCCGATTGTTTGGAGGGGGTGTAGGAGGCGCTACCGCCTGGATAGGACCATTGTAGTCAATGCGAATCATCGGATTGCTGGGGTCGGGATTGACCGTGACGATACTTTCAATGGTTGGCGGTGCCGCAGGTGGCCCCCCTAGAAAGCGAAAGGTAAACGTCCCATCGCCATTGTCCACGTAGGGGGATTGACTGGCAGGCCCAAACATGGATGCCTCAGCGCGGTAGCGACTCAACCCGCCATTGGCTCGCTCTGCTGCCTGCCGTGCCCAATTCCGTGCCCGCTGTAGGACGGGATTATCCACCCCAAAGGGATTAAAGGTTTTCCGGGGCGGTGGCTCTGTCTGTGCCAGCACCGGACTTATACCTGTCAACGCGCACGTTAGAATTAGGCTGAAGGTCAGGGGGCGAAAAGACATCAACGAAAACTCCACTCCTAAACTTTGCTTTGGCAGTTACGTACTCTTTAGGGGACGAGCAACTCAATGTTTCAGTTCCAAGAGCGATGAGCTAACCATTGTATTCTTGCTTTTGTAGAGAAGTCCGTAATAGACGGATGCCTCGCCCCTATTGATACAATGGGGAAAGTGATAGGCTAAAACGATTGAACGCACAGCAGTGCGCCATCTACAGTCTAAAGGGCATAACCTGAGTCAACACTATGAGTGATGAAACCATAACCAATCCTGCTGCTGAAGCCCAAAAAGGCGAAGTTACTCCCGATGTTGTTGAGAATCGTGCAGAAGCCGCCCCAAGCGAAGAGGCTCAAGCGTCTGAAGCGGCTTCTCCGGATACTCCTACGGATGCAGCGGAATTGCTAGAGAAAATTGCTGCCCTTGAAGCTGCCAAGGCGAGTCTTTCGCAGGTGGTGGAGGAGCGCAATAATCAATACATGCGCCTTGCCGCTGACTTTGAAAACTTCCGCAAACGCACCCAGCGGGAAAAAGAAGAGCTAGAGCTACAGATCAAGTGCAGTGTCATTGCGGATTTACTGCCTGTGGTGGACAGCTTTGAGCTAGCCCGCACCCACATTCAAACCGAAACAGAGGCGGAAGAAAAAATTCACCGCAGCTATCAGGGGGTTTACAAGCAACTGGTGGAGTGCCTCAAGCGCATTGGTGTTTCGGCCATGCAGGCCAAGGGCAAGCCCTTTGATCCCAATCTCCACGAGGCAGTGCTGCGGGAAGCAACAAATGAACACCCGGAAGGCACAGTAATTGAAGAACTGAAGCGGGGGTATATGCTGGGCGATCGCGTGTTGCGGCATGCCATGGTCAAAGTGGCTGCTCCCCCTGAAGAGGGGGGTGCTGGTGACACGAATCCCACCAATGATGTGACGGACGTATAGGGGCACTTCAAGGGAATGCCACGCCACTACTACATCACCACCTTTGGCTGCCAAATGAACAAGGCAGACTCCGAGCGGATGGCCGGGGTCTTAGAAGCCATGGGCCTAGAACCGGTCGCTGAACCGGATGACGCCGATGTCTTGCTCTACAACACCTGCACGATTCGCGACAACGCGGAGCAGAAGCTCTATTCTTACCTAGGGCGGCAGGCCAAGCGCAAGCATCAAGACCCCAACCTAACGCTGATTGTGGCCGGTTGCCTGGCTCAACAGGAGGGAGAGCAACTGCTGCGGCGAGTTCCTGAGGTGGATTTGGTGATGGGGCCACAGTATGCCAATCGCCTTGGTGAACTGCTGGAGCAGGTGTGGCAAGGGCAGCAAGTGGTGGCAACGGATCCGCTGCACATTGTGGAGGACATTACCAAACCCCGCCGCGATAGCACGGTCACCGCTTGGGTCAATGTGATCTACGGCTGTAATGAACGCTGCACCTACTGTGTGGTGCCAGCAGTACGGGGACAGGAGCAATCTCGCCGCCCCGAAGCAATCCGCGCTGAAATTGAGGAACTGGCGGCGCAAGGTTACAAGGAAGTGACGCTCCTCGGCCAAAACATAGATGCCTATGGCCGCGATTTGCCGGGAATTACCCCAGAGGGACGGCGACAGCACACGTTCACGGATTTGCTTTACTACATCCACGATGTGCCTGGGATTGAGCGGATTCGCTTTGCCACCAGCCATCCCCGCTACTTTACGGAGCGCCTGATCCGCGCCTGTGCCGAACTTCCCAAGGTGTGTAAGCATTTCCACATTCCTTTTCAGTCGGGAGATAACGAGATTCTCAAGGCAATGGCGCGGGGCTATACCCGCGAGCGGTATCTGCAACTCATTGAAACCATTCGCCGCTATATGCCGGATGCCGCCATTAGTGCCGATGCCATTGTGGGTTTCCCCGGCGAAACGGAAGAGCAGTTCCAGCGCACCTTGGATTTGGTGGCAGAGGTGGGTTTTGACCAACTGAATACGGCAGCCTATTCCCCGCGTCCAAATACGCCAGCGGCCACTTGGGAAAATCAGGTGCCCGAAGAGATTAAAGAAGATCGCCTGCAACGGCTGAATCATCTGGTGGCGGCGATCGCCAAGGAGCGCTCCCAACGCTATCTCGGACGGGAAGAGGTGGTGCTGGTGGAGGGAGTCAATCCCAAGGATTCGCAACAAGTCTATGGGCGCACCGATGGCAACCGCCTCACGTATCTGCCCGGCGACATCGAAACCTTACGGGGACAACTGGTGCGGGTTCGGATTATCGAGGCACGAGCCTTTAGCCTGAGTGGCGTGCCCCTTGCAGAGCATTCGTTGGTTGGCTCTTAGATCGCGCAAATGACTTCCTTGCGGCAGAGGGTGGGATCGACGTAGGGCAACATCGGTTTATCGCCGACATAAATCCCCAGTCCCTGGGCGGTGCGAATCAAAAAGCTATCGGGATCCACATGGCGCGGGGATTTAGCGACCACATCGGCAATGGGGACGGTCGCCACCTGTCCTGCCTGCCATGCCACCATCCGATCAAATGTCCCCTGGGCTGCAAGATCTACAGCAGTATGCCCCATGCCTGCTGCCAGTAGCCGATCCATGGCCATGGGAGCACCCCCCCGCTGAATATGACCCAGCACCGAGACTCGCAATTCAATCGGGACGGGACTATACTGGGCAATTTTGTCGGCAATATAGTGGGCAATACTGGAATAGTGGCAATGGTTGGCGTCTTGCTCTAGGGGTTTGGCCCCTTCGGCAACCACAATGAGGGCAAATTTACGTCCCCAGCGATCGCGCAACTTCTGGAGATGCTGGCAAATACCTTCAATGGAGTAGGGAATTTCTGGAATCAGGATGATATCGGCGCCCCCAGCAATTCCTGAATAGAGCGCCAAATGACCAGCGGTACGCCCCATCACTTCCACCACAAATACGCGGTCATGGCTAGCGGCGGTGGAGGTAATCCGACTCAGGGCTTCGACGACGGTATTGACAGCGGTGTCAAAGCCGATGGCGCGATCGGTGAGAGCCACATCGTTATCAATGGTTTTCGGCACCGCAAGGAAGTTCCAGTTTCCCTTCTGGGCCAGTTGATGCAAAATTTTCAGGCTGCCATCGCCACAAATGGCAATGAGGGCATCCAAGCCCAACTCATTGTAGCCGGCAATAACTTCATCGGCATGGCCAAGGGTATCGCCCTTATTGATTGCTCCGAGAATTGTTCCTCCCATGTTGAGCAATACATCCATGCCACCGAGACCCTCTGCATTGAGGGGAACTGCCTTACGCTCAATTAGCCCTTGGGTGGCGTGGAGAATGCCCAGAACCTCCCAACCGTAACTTAAGGTGGCATGGGCAACAATGGCACGGATGGCCGTATTTAGACCTGGGCAATCTCCGCCACTGGTGAATACACCCAGTCGTTTGCGGCTGCTACTCATGGATGATTTACTCCCTGTGTGAACAGTTGTTGTGGCTTGAAAGCCGACCTCTGCGCCTAACAAGGGTAATGTCAACATCCTAGCGAAGCTCAATCCTCCTTGACTGCATGAGTTAAGAGGTCGCAACATCCGTAGGCATCCCTGAACTTTGCAGAGGGGCGTAGCTGATTGAGGGATCGATTAGACTAAATGATCTATGGAAATTCCTCACCTACACCCCGAGACCATTGAAGCGGTGCGCCAAGCGGTCAACATTGTGGATGTGGTGGCCGAGCATGTTGTTTTACGCAAGCGGGGGCAAGAATACGTTGGCTGCTGTCCGTTTCACGAGGAGAAAACCCCCAGTTTTACCGTAAATCCTATCAAGGGAGTTTACTACTGTTTTGGCTGCGGTGCTGGGGGCAATGCCATCACGTTTCTGATGGAGCTGCAAAAGCGCTCCTTTGCGGAGGTGGTACTGGAACTTGCCCAACGGCATCAGATTCCGGTGCGCACCCTCGATAGTGAGCAAAAACAGGCACTCCAAGCTCGCCTTTCCCTCCAAGAGCAGCTCTATGGGATTCTGGCGATCGCCACCAGTTTCTATGAACATGCCCTGCGGCAACCCATCGGCCAAGCGGCGCAAGACTATTTACGGCGGCAACGTCATCTGCAGGAGGACACGATTCAGCAATTTCGCCTGGGCTATGCACCTGCGGGTTGGCAAGGACTCTATACGTACCTTGTGGAGCAAAAGGGATACCCTGCCCGTTTAGTGGAACAGGCGGGCTTAATTGTGCCCCGCCAGACGGGAGATGGCTACTACGACCGCTTTCGCGATCGCCTGATGATCCCGATTATGGACGCCCAAGGACGGGTGGTGGGGTTTGGCGGTCGTACCCTCAGCAACGCAGAGCCGAAGTACCTCAACTCCCCAGAGACCCCCATCTTTAACAAGGGGCAGCTCCTCTTTGGTCTTGATAAGGCACGCCAAGCCATTGTCCAAAAAGACCAAGCCATTGTGGTTGAGGGCTACTTTGATGTCATGGTGCTGCACCAAGCGGGCTTTACCCAAGCGGTGGCCAGTTTAGGCACTGCCCTTAGTCAAGCGCAAATTAAGTTGCTGCTGCGCTATACCGAGTCGAAGCGAATTATTCTCAACTTTGATGCCGACCTCGCGGGACAGCGGGCTGCCGATCGCGCCATTGGCGAGGCTGCGGATTTAGCCTATCGTGGCGATTTGCAACTGCGCATTCTCACCTTACCGGCGGGCAAAGATGCGGCCGACTTTTTTACAGAGGCCGGCGAATCCCTAGAGGCACGGCGCGATCGCTACCAAACTCTTTTGGATCAAGCGCCCCTCTGGCTCGATTGGCAAATTCAGACCATCCTGCAGCAGTACGATCTCGACCAAAGTGATCAATTTCAGCAGGCCAGCCAAGCCCTGAGCCAACTTTTGGGTAAGCTCCCCAACGCCACACTGCGCAGCCACTACATTCACCACTGTGCTGAGCTACTGGGACGCCATGATAGTCGCTTTGTCCTGCGCCTTGAAGAATCCCTGCGCCAACAGGTGCGGGGTCAACGCTGGCAGGGGCGATCGCAAAAATGGCAACGTCCAGGGGACTATAATTTGCGTCGAGCGGCGGAAGAACAGCTACTGCGCCTCTACCTCCACCGTGGGGAATATCGTCCCCTGATTCGGCAAACGCTGCAAGCACGGGAGATTGAATTTAGCTTCTCTCACCATCGCTGGCTGTGGCGGCAGATCTTGGCCATCGAAAAAGAACACTGTGCGGGTCTGCCTGCACCGGATGATCCCTATACCGCTGAGTGGCCCTTGCCTTCACCCACCGAGACGGGAACACAACTGACGGACTTGGATTTGGTCACGCATCTTTTTGATCGCCTAGATGAAGTAGAAGATGCTTCTCTAATCACTCCACTACTCCATTTAGACGAGACCACTGCCGTCAGTCTCGATCGCCCCGAATTGGTCATTCAAGCCGCCACCGCCGCCCTTGAGCGCATTGCCGTTGAAAAGCGATGTCGCTACATCCTGCAGTCTTTGCAGCAGACGGTTGCCTTGATTTTAAGTGAATCCTCCGCCAGTGAAGCCCTACGCCACTATTTGGATCGCTTACTCGCCGATAGCAACAGTGAGATTGACGATATTCCCGGTGTGGCACCAGAGCGGCTACGACACCTTGAACAACTTCGCCGTGACTACTACCAACATCGCCAATATCTCCAGCAATTAGATCAGCAGCGCTGCCCTTCCTTGGCGATGATCCGTGGCCATTCCGAGGACTCATTGTCCTAGGTAAGCTCTCAAGACTTCAGGATTGGTTTGAACCTCACTGGGAGGGCCATCCACAAGATTTCTCCCCTCTGCCAAGACCCAGATGTGCTGACATAGGGACATTACCACGTCCATATTATGTTCGATAATCAGAAATGTGACGCCCTCCTGATTCCAGCGGACAATGTGCTCGCAAATTTGATTAATCAAGGTCGGGTTGACGCCGGCGGCTGGCTCATCCAAGAGCACCATGCGGGGACGGTGCATCATCACCCGCGCCATTTCGAGGAGTTTACGTTGACCTCCCGACAAGGCACCGGCATAGTCATTGGCCTTAGCGGCTAGCCCCACAGACTCCAGAATTGCCCACGCCCGTTGCCGCAGTTCCTGTTCCTCTTGGCGGATGCGCAGGGGTTGTAGCCAAATATTCCATAACTTCTCGCCGGTTTGTAGGGGGGCAGCTAGGAGCATGTTTTCCAAAACTGATAGACGTGAGAGCACGCGGGGCACTTGGAACGTGCGCAAGAGTCCCTGAAGCGCAACTTGATGGGGCGGTAGATGACTGATGGGAGCACCATCAAAGATCACACGGCCTTGATCGGGAGTGAGGAAATTGCACAGGAGGTTGAATAGGGTGGTTTTGCCCGCACCGTTGGGGCCAATGAGACCGGTGATGCTGCCGCGCACAACTCGAATGTCTGCATGATCCACCGCGCGAATGCCGCCAAAACTTTTGCACAGGCCCGTGGCCACCAGGAGGTCTGAGGGCAGGACTGGACTAACACTGCTAGAGACGGACACAAGAGAAGGTTCATCGACCAAGGCTGAGTTCCTCCTTTTTGCCCAAAATACCTTGGGGTCGCCACATCATCAAGAGAATGAGGACAAGGCCAATCAGCATCATCCGCAGCGCCTCTAGGCGCCCACCATCTAAGGGAATAAAGCGGGTCAGTGCAGTGTAGGCCCAAAAGAGGGCGGCGCCCAAAAGGGTACCCATGTTATTGCCGGCGCCTCCCAGCACGACAATTGTCCATGCCTGAAATGTAATTAGGGATACAAAGCCGTCGGGGTTAATAAATGTGAGCTGCCACGCATAAAAAGACCCTGCCACTGCCGCGATCGCTCCTCCCAATAGCAGCGATTGCATTTTATAGGCGAAGACATTTTTGCCTAAGGCCTTGGCCACCTCTTCATCTTCGCGGATGGCCTTGAGGACGCGTCCCCAAGGGGAATGGATTAAACGCTCCAATTGCCACACCCCCAAGGCCAATACCAGGATCAACAGCCACAACAGCCCAGCTCGGTAACTAAAATCCCATAAACCAAGGGTCAAGGCTTTGACCACTAGACCTACGAGGGCAGCAGCTAAGGTATTCAGCGCAATGGCAAGCACCGCCGCTTTTTCTGGGCGGCAGTAATGGCTCATAAGGGCGATCGCCCCACCCAGGGTCACCAATGTCAACACAAAAGGAAAAGTGGCAATTCCCCCTCCCAAGCTCAAGGGGAGCAATGCTGCCCACAGGCTAAGGGTACCGGCAACCAGCAAAGCGGTATAACCAGGGAGCAGCCAAGGGGGGCGCGATCGCCCATACTGCCGCTCTAACCAGTGCCACCATTGCCATGCCGCTACTCCAACCACCCCCCAAAAGAGGGCAATCATTCCCAACTTGGTCGGCACATTGGGATTAAAGTGAGCAAAGGGCAAGGGAAACCCATAGACACCGCGCCCGCCGCGGGTCAACCAATCTTCATTGAGGGCAATTAAGCGGACAATTTCTGCCATGCCGATCGTCACAATCGCAAGGTAATCTTCCCGCAATCGCAGTGTGGCAATCCCCATTAAGAAGCTGAGTCCCATGGCCAATACCACTCCTGCAAGGACAGCAAAGAACAGCGGCACGCCAGCAATACCCAATAAAATCGTGGTGTAGGAACCAATGGCCAAAAAGCCAACGTGGCCAAAGTTAATCAGACCCGTATAGCCCCAGTGCAAATTCAGCCCCAAGCTAAAGAGGGCAAAGGTGGCCGTGAAGATGCCAAGGGAAATGAGATAGCCGACCATCTAATTTAGAGCGTTGAAAGGGCGGTAGAGCTACACGGCGCTGTTGCGATCGCGCCGGTAGAGGAAGGAACCAAAATGAATATATTGTACACACCAATACTTGCACCTGTCCCTACGGAACAATTCGTTGTTTTTCTGGCACACTGGGGAACACACATTCACAAACTAAGAATGGGTGTCTAAAGCTGTGACCACCCATTTTGAACGGCAACTACAACGTCTGCGCAGTGACTTGCTGCGACTGGGAACACTGGTGGAAAGTGCCAGTTACTTGGCCTACGGCGTCTTAATTGAGCGGCATCTCCTCAGTGTTGAGCCGTTGATCCAAAGGGAGCAGGAAATTGACCGCAGTGCCCAAGAACTCAATCGCGAGGCGATTGCCCTGCTGACATTACAAGTCCCTGGGGCTGAGGATCGGCGATTTTTGGTTATGTTGTCACACCTCTGCCGCGATCTGGAGCGGATTGGCGATTATGCCCTTGAAATTGGCTGTGCCGGTCAAACGCTGCTGCGCTATCCACCTCCACCCTACCTTGAGGACATCGGCCTAATGTTCCAGCGATCGCAGCTGTTGCTGTCAGAGGCGCTCTCAGCCCTTGCCAACTTAAACGTAGAGGCGGGACTTGCCTTGGCCAACTGCGACGATGCAGTGGATACCGACTACCAACGCCTCTATGGGCGACTCTCTGCCCCCTTGATGCCCGAAGAGTCAGTGGAATTGCGCTTGATCCTGCTGCTGGTCATTCGCAACCTTGAGCGCATGGGTGATCATGCCACAGCCATTGGCCGGCGCGTCTGCTTCATTGTGCGGGGCGAAGATTTCTAGGAGAAATTGAGGTTTTCTGCTCACTGTAGACCCAATTGCGTCCACAACCTTTGAGAATAGAACTAGTCCTAATTCATAAGTGTTGTCGTGCCTATGCTCGAACCTGAGGATGGGCGTGCTGGGAGGTAAGGCATGAGGTTAAGCCGTCGTTCTTTTCTGTACGGTGCTGCGGCACTGACACTAATGCCATGGATTTGGCAAACTGCAGGCGGCTCCTTGGCAGACTCTCTTCGCCCATGGCGAGCACTCCTGATTGGCATTAACCACTATCCACAGTTGGCGGGCGTGCCTCCTTTAGCCGGATGTCTGACGGATGTTGAACTAGTGAAAAACCTGTTGCTAGACAGCTGGGGACTGGCGGACGGTGACATTACGCTCCTGACGGAACAGGCGGCAACCCTCGATGCCCTCCAAGAAACCCTAGGCGTGCTGGGGCACGCTGACCAACCCCTGTTGGTTTACTTTAGTGGCTATGGCACGTGCTGGCAGGAGCAACCGGCACTGGTTTTGACAGATGCTACGGCAGCAGGCAAGGGCATCTTACCTCTTGCCGAATTGCTGCGTATCAAGGGGATCCAGGTATGGCTCGACACTCGCTTTAGCCCGCCCCCCATTGAAGGGGCGGCGTTGCGCTGGCGATTTGTCCCATTGCAGGCCGCAGAGACCCGTAGCCCAGTCCCTAAAGAGCATCTGCTCTGGGCAGATTTGGGGGTAGAAACACACCTGAATGGCGTCCCGATGGGACTTTTTACTGCTAGTTTTAGCCATTATCTAGCAGCTTTGGGGGGCGATCGCCCCTTGACAACCAGCTTCATGTACACAGCCGATGAACTGCGCTGGCAAACGGGGGCAGAAATTTATCTGGTCAGCGATGGACTTGCAGGGAAGGTCACCCTATCCCAGGGGTTTGATGGTGTGGTGCAGGAGACGGGGCAGGATCGCGCGGTTCAAGTCTGGTGTGGCGGTCTCAGTCCTTGGCTATTGGCCTATTGTCATCCCCACAGTCGCTGGAGTACTGCCGATGGTGCCACCGTTGTCAACATCGCGAGTTTTAATGGCCTGATGGCACAGGGAGTTAGCAGTCAGCCTCTGCAGGTGGGCGATCGCCTCTACGAACAGCAGCGACGTTTAGGGAAAAATCTCCGTTTGCAAGTGGCCCTCGACACCAAGCTGAGCAAAATTGAGCGAGTAGATGCCATCAATGCCCTAACCAATGAAGAAAAAGTTGCCGTCCTCAACAGCAGTGACCCTCTGCCGGATGTGGTTCTCACCAAAAGTGCAACAGTGGGCAGCTATGGACTGGAGTGGCCGGTGGGCACCCTACTTCAACAGAGTTGTAGTGGCACTAATGAAGCAGCTAAAGCGGGTATCCGTCGCCTGAATCCGCTGCTCAACGCGCTATTGGCGCAGAAATGGCTAACGCTAACGCTCAATCCCACCTCTAGTCAAGTGGCCGTGTGTACAACCCTCGAACAAATATCGCCGACGGCAACGTTGTTGAGCCGTCAATTCTCGACCCGCAGCCCCAACCCCCTCCCTGACGTCCTGGGCACCAAGCTGCCAGCCATGAACTTAGAAAGCCCTCTAACCTTGACTAGGGGAGATACCTGCCGTTGGAGTCTCTACAACTATGGCGATCGCCCCCTCAACATTGTCGCCTTTGCTTGGGATAGCAGTCAGGGGATGCTCCTCTTGCCGCTGCACCCCCAGTCCTGGCAGATCGTGGTGGCGCCGGGTCTAAACATTCCCCTCTACACGTGGACACTGAATCGCCCCTGTCAATGGCTGAAGGTCTTTATCATCAGTAGCCACCGCCCCCTTACCCGTTTTAGTCAACTCAGTAGTCAGCCCAGTCATTCAGAGCCATTGTGGATTTCTGGCGAGGATAGTCTTGCCCTGGTTCTTGGCCTACTAACGGATCTCAGCAGTGAACCGGAAGGGAATGAGTTTTGTTTGGATGTGCGAGAGTGGTGTACCCACGGCTTCACGCTGCGGGTGGTCTAGGCCAAGCGCCGCCGCAATAGGGGCTGAATCAGTAGGCTCATTCCTAGGGCAACAGCAAAGAGGATCAATAGGGCAGCCCCCAAGCTCAATGATCCCCAAGGAGCCACCATCACCACATCGCTCAACCGCCAATCGGGATGCAGATAGACATAGCGAATGGGTTCAATGGCCAAACTAAGGGGGTTGAGGCTGGCAATCCACTGCAACCAGCGGGGCATAAAGGAGAGGGGAACCAAGGCGGTACTGGCAAAGAGTAACGGTAGGTTAATCACAAAAATCACCGCTAACAATTCAATGTGCCCCGGCAAGGCAAAGGTGAGACCCAGGCTCAAAGCCGTCACGCCAAAGACCAAAATCAACACCGTGGCTAAGATGACCCCAATGCCAGCTAAGTTGGGCACTCCTGTGCCTAAAAGTACCCCCAAGCTGGCGATCGCCACCACCTGAATCAAACTCAAGGTGGTAATAAACAAGGCTGACGCAAGCACAATCGAAAACCGCGAGGCCAAAGGCGCCACCAACAGCCGATTCAAAAAGCCAAATTCACGGTCAAACATCACCGGCAACCCCGCATTGAGAGCACCACTAAAGGCGGTAAAGACAATGATGCCGGCGCAGAGAAACTGACTGTAGTTAGTGCTTTCGCCAAAGAGGCCCTGAGGCACATTCTGGAAGAGAGCACCAAAAAGAATCAGCCAAATCAAGGGTTGCACCACTCCCGCCACCAATGTTGAAGGGCGCCGTTGCAGTTGGATAAACAGGCGACGGGTTAAAGCTAAGGTTTCCTGAACAAATTCACCGGAGAAAATACCGGGAATAGCTGGGGCTGAAGCAGTGGTCATAACACAACTCCGAGATCAAACCTGCTTTCTAGGGTAGCAATGGCTCTAAATCTTGCCAGTGCCTTTCTTTTCACTCTTTTTCGGTTTTGCTGGCGCCACCTGCATTGCCCAGTTGCGGGTGAGGATCATGCGCGGATGAATTAAGCGATGCTGATCAATCAGCCACAACAGCGTGCGATCGCACACCCGCCACACCGCCTCCTGTAAATTTCGCTGAGCTACCCTGCGCAATTCCTCTAGCTCCGCTGTCTGACCCCGCCCCGGCTCCAAGCTATCCGCCAGAAACACGACACAACTTAAGGCATCCATGCCCGGTTGACCCAAAGTATGATTGGCCACGGCTGCCAAAACCTGCTCATCGGTAATACCAAACTGTTGCCGCGCCACCAAGGCACTCACATCGGCATGGAGCAAGTGGGGATCTGCTGCATCTACGTCCGTAATAGGTAGCCCCGCCTCCTGTGCCATCCTTAACAACCGCTGCGGGGGAAAGTATTTCGCCAAATCATGTAATAATCCAGCCCAAGCGGCGCGATCCACATCCAAACCGTGGTGTAGGGCCAGCTCCGCCGCCATCGTCTCTACCCGCAGGATATGTTGGAGTCGGGGTGCCGGCACATTTTCCGTCAGCCATGCTAAAACCTGCTGGCGATCCCACAGGGACTTTTTAGAATCAGGTGTTACAAGGGAAGTCATAGCCAAAGCCACAGCAGGGATGATGAAGTGCTACCCTTGTATCATAACGAAGGCGCTTTTCACAAGGCTGGGAGACAACCCTCAAAACATTGACATCCCCCCCGGCCGGGAATTCCTGCGGCGCTCAAGCCCAGCTTAAGTCGCTTTGGTAGATTCCTAGGCCGAGGGCGTATCCGCTGCTCATATCTCCCCAAGCGTCACTTCCGGCATGTCCTGCCGTAGGTCGGCGTGGTGGTGGCCGACAGCAAAGTTATAGAACGGCTGTGCCGATTGCGCTATCCTTAGCCCCCCAAACGGCGGGGCGTGCCGCCCGCTGGGTCAAACTTCCGTAATTTTACGGATAGGGTAAGGCAAAGAAAAAAGAGTATCGTAGAAGTACGGAGTCGTCCTGTCGAAACTACTGAATCATCCTAGCGGTGGGGGCACATTACCTGTAAGCTTTGACCTAAAACGGGGTATCCTATCCTCCTTCCCTTCCTGTTGAAGCTGCTATTCATCTCCTTGGCTGCCTATGAGTTACTGCTTAAACCCGAACTGTGTCAAACCAGACAACCCTGACGATGTAGAGGTTTGTCAAGCCTGTGGCAGCAAACTGTTGCTGAATGATCAATACAAGGCAATTAAAGTCTTAGGGCGGGGAGGATTTGGAACGACTTATCTTGCTGTTGATACAAAACTACCCGGCAACCCCAGTTGTGTGATTAAACAATTGCGGCCCGCTGCCACTGCACCCCATATCTTGGCGATGGCGCGGGAACTCTTTTTGCGGGAAGCAACCACCCTAGGCAAAATTGGCAACCACCCCCAACTGCCGCGTCTGCTTAATTATTTTGAAAATGGAGATGAATTCTATTTAGTCCAAGAATATGTGGAGGGTCTTACGCTTCAACAGGAGGTCAAGCGCTTTGGATCCAAGAGCGAAGAGGAGGTAAAGCAGGTCTTGCAGGAGGTGCTCCCCATCCTCGATTACCTGCATAAAAATGGGGTGATTCACCGCGACATTAAGCCCGCCAACCTCATCCGTCGCGATATTGATAAAAGACTGGTACTCATTGACTTCGGTGCCGTCAAAGACAAAGTGACCCAGGCAATGATAGAAAATGCGCCAGAGCTTTCTACATTTACTAGCTTTGCGGTGGGCACTCCCATGTATGCGCCGCCAGAGCAGATGGCGATGCGCCCCGTCTATGCCAGCGATATTTACGCCCTGGGTGTCACCTGTATTTATCTCCTCACCGGTAAATCACCCAAGGAGATTGAACGGGATCCACGCACCGGTGAATGGCAGTGGAAGCGGTACGTCAAAACTATCTCCCCTGAGTTTGCTGCTCTCCTTGACAAAATGCTGGAGGATGCGGTGAAAAACCGCTATCAAAGTGCCATGGATGTCTTGGCAGATTTACAACTCTTGGGGTCCAAGCAAACATCCGCTGCAGCTATCCCTAGCGTTGCCCCAGAGGATGACGATCTCAGTAATGCCCTCTCAGCTCCGCCTAGTCAAGGCAGGCCTCGGACTCCAAAGACAACTCAGCGCGCTAGCTATGCTTCCTTTGTGAGCCAAAATGCCCAAGCAGCTCGATTGCGACAATTGCGAACGACCGGAACTCAAGCGGGGGGGCCGCCCGTTGTCGGCACAGGCTCGGGTCAACACCTACGCGCTAAAGTCACGCCACGGATGACAGCGTCACAACTTCTGACAGCTTACAAACGGGGAGAGCGGGATTTTGTAGATGTGGATCTTTCCAATGTGGTTCTCCGCAATGCGGATCTGTCGGGTGCCAACTTTGCCAATGCCAATTTTACAAATGCAGATTTGAAGGGCTGTATCCTTGCCAATGCCGTTTTACGGGAAGCCAATTTCCAAGGCGCTAACCTCAGCGATGCCAATTTTTGCGGTGCCTATTTGGTGCAGGCCAACTTTACAAAGGCAAATTTAAGGGGAGCCAAATTTCTGGATGCCTCGATTTCAGGAGCAAACTTTACAGGTGCCGATATTTGTGGCGCAGACTTTAGTATTGTTTCTGGTATGGTTCAGGGGCAGCTTGATCGCGCTAAGAAGAATTGGTTTACAAAGTTACCTAAATAGAGGGGCGAGTTTGCCCCCTTCTCCTAAGACCTCAGACACTTATCGGAGTCACAGCCGGCAGGGCCTGCTTCCATGAGGGGCTGAGTATAGCGGGAGAGAGCCTCGTGAAAATCATTGACGCGCTTGCGCCGCGCCACAGCCGCAACTTCCTGTTCGTAGCGTTCTTTGCTAATGGGTTCAAAGGGCAGACGCGGGAAGGTTTCATGGGCATCAAAACGAGCCAATAGGGCAGCAGAAATATACCCTTGATCCTCTTGAATAGCGTTGTAAATAGCGTTCGCAAGGGGTTCTATTTCATGTTCCCGCAGCTCAATAGTGGCACTGGTGTTGTGGGTGGTGTAGTGCTGCTGTACCTGCATATAGAAGTCAAACTGCGCCAATGCGGAAAACTGGCTAATATCAATCGCGTCTGCCCCCGGCAGATCGGCCCAAGAAACGGCAACGGGAATTTCCACCAGCCACTCCGTACACCGCGGATCAAAGGGATCGTCAAGAAGTTTCCCAGTTTCATCTTTATCGGACTGGGAGGGGATGATGTTGTAACCAAAGTCATAGCAGGCCATGGCCACCGGATCGCCTTTGCGGAACGTAATTCGGCGAATGAAGCGTTGGGCTTTGGGGGGATGCCAGCCAGGGGAGGCACCCGTTAGCAGGGATTTAGTGCCGGAGGGTTGGACGGTGGTACAGCGATTGGGGCGTTTCAGGCCGTGGCGATCGCAATACTCCCAGACGGCCTCATGGACAATGTGTCGCCAGCGTTGCAAAAAGTCGGCTTCTTGGGCTTTGAACTCCTGCCCTTGAGCTGTATTGGGTCGTCCTGCGGCCCACCATTCCAGCCATGGCACGCCAAAGGCCTGGACAAAGAAATCAAAGAGTCCAGTAAAGCTGACACCGACAATGGGATCAACGGTACGGGAGTACTGATAGCGATCGACAGTAAAGCGATGGTTGAGGAGAGCCGCAACTGAAAGCGCGCCAGCTTTGAAGGCTTTTTCCTGTGTGATCGTATCTGCTGGATCAATTTGATTGAGGTGGATTTCCGCAAGGTTGCAGTGGAAGTCACTGCCGATAATTTCACCACAGGGATTAAGACCATAGCGAGCCAAGCGATGGGTCAGTTCTTTCTCCCCTACATCCGCAAGTAGAGACTGCAAATAGGCTCTCCCTTCTCCTCGGCTATAGGCTTCTAGAAAGTTGCGCTTTTGCTCAGGGCTAACCAAAATATCCGCATTGGCACGGGCTACGGCTTCCCCTGCCCATTGAATGGCTCCTTCCCCTGAATAGAACTGACTGCGCACCGCATTGACGCATTCTTCAAGAGTAGGCTTGGTGTGAAAGACACGGGTATGGTTGGCCATGCGCAGCGCATCGCGCTTTGGATCAATGCGCCAATTGCCCTGTTCATCCTGCTGCCAGAGATTTTGCTTGGCTTGGGCAAAAGCCTGATCATCACTTGCCCCCTGACGCATACCCGCCGATCGCCTGACATTGCCAGCCACGACCACAACGGCTGCCTCATCAATTAGCAAACAGCACTCCACCGAGGTCAATTGGCGACCCACTGCTGCATTCAACAGTGCGGCACAGCGGTGGTACAGGTCGGGAAGTTTCACAGGATTGGCAACCCCGCCAAACCCCTTGAGTTGCTCTCCTGTGGGGCGCACATCGCTAATGTCAATGATCACCTGCACGGCTCCCCCCAGTTGCGAGTTGCTCGCCAGTTCAAGCAGTGTTTGGTAGGATTTCACCCAGCCCTGGCGGCTATCTCCCACTTTGATGTGGCAGGTCTGTCCCATGAGGGTCACCGTGGTTTGCTCTTGGCGCGCTGCCTTGGGGGTTTGACCAATCTGGCCGACAACAGTTACCTCAAGGCGATTGCAAATGGGCGGCAACTGGGAAATGTATTTTTGCTCAAGGACAGCACCTGTGCCACAGCCCTGCATGGCCAAGTCCATCATCAGGCCAAAGGACTCCCAGTCCACCACATTGGTGCTGGTGCAGTTGTAGGCACCGGAAAAGTTCTGCGGTTGGCGCACCCAATCAGTTCCCCCCACCCACAGCCAACGGCCAGAGGGCAGTGCCTTCAAGTCCTGCTGCATTTCCCTCAGAAGCGCCACTTCTGCTGCGGTGAGGTGCCCCACTTCCTGCAGGCCTTGGAGGGTGCGATCGCACACTTGTTGCCACGTCTCCCGCTCACCTGCTTCGTTTTGGCGGCTGTAGGTGCGGTAAAACACGGGATAGGCTGTGAGGACTGTGGCGGGGAAGCCGGTTTGGAGACGGGGAGGATTTTGCACCATAGGGGCAGGATGCAATGGCTAAATACTAGGTGTAGTGTACCGAAGCAATCCTTAGGGGTCAACAGGCACTAATTATAGAAAGACTCTGAACTCCTCTGCCACAGGGAGAGGGAGATGCTAGGATAGCAGGAAGCTTTTGCTGTGAATCCAAAGGTTAATGGTTACTGCTCCCCCAACGTCCTTCAGAACCGATGCCTTTGACCAAGTGGTGATGACCACCTATGGCCGTTTTCCCATTGCGCTCGTGCGCGGGGAAGGCTGCCGCGTTTGGGATGATCAAGGCCGCAGCTATTTGGACTTTGTGGCGGGAATTGCCACTTGTACCCTCGGTCATGCCCATCCAGCTTTGGTGGAGACGGTGAGTCGGCAAATGCAAACGCTGCACCACGTCTCAAACTTGTATTACATTCCCCAGCAGGGGGCACTGGCGCAGTGGTTGGTGGCGCACTCCTGTGGCGATCGCGTGTTTTTCTGTAATTCCGGGGCTGAAGCCAACGAAGCCGCGATTAAACTGGCCCGTAAATACGCCCATGCCGTGCGCCACATTGATAGCCCAATCATCATTACGGCGCAGGCCAGCTTCCACGGACGCACCCTCGCCACGCTTACCGCGACGGGTCAGCCGAAGTACCAGCAGCACTTTGACCCCTTGGTGCCGGGCTTTGCCTATGTGCCCTACAACGACTTTGGCGCCCTGGAAGCTCTCGTGACTTCCTTGGATCACCCTCAACCCCAAGTGGCAGCTATTCTCTTAGAACCTTTACAGGGGGAAGGGGGAGTTCGCCCCGGCGATCGCACCTATTTTGAGCAGGTTCGCCAACTCTGCACCGACAAGGGCATTCTTCTCATCTTTGACGAGGTGCAAGTGGGCATGGGTCGCACCGGATCCCTGTGGGGCTACGAAACCCTCGGTGTTGAGCCGGATATTTTCACCACTGCCAAAGGTCTTGCGGGGGGCATTCCCATTGGGGCCATGATTGCCAAGGATTTTTGTGCCGTCTTTCAGCCGGGGGATCATGCCAGCACCTTTGGTGGTAACCCCTTGGCCACGGCGGCAGCCCTCACGGTGTGCGAAACCCTTGAAAAAGAGAATCTTCTGCAAAATGTGCGCGATCGCGGGCAGCAACTGCGGGCAGGACTGTGTCAACTCCAAGCGGCCTATCCTCACCTCATTGCTGAAGTGCGCGGCTGGGGGCTGATCAACGGTCTCGAACTGCACCCCGACATCCCCCTGACCGCTGCGGAGGTTGTAAAGGCGGCCATTGGGGAGGGGCTATTGCTGGTGCCGGCAGGGCCCAAGGTGGTGCGTTTTGTCCCACCTTTGATTGTCAGTGCTGCGGAGATTGACATGGCGTTAGGGGCAGTGAGCCGAGCCTTTGGGCACTTCGTAGCCTAAAGAACATCCTTGCGTTTTTGAAAGACCCCCACTAGCCCCAGCATCAGGGCGATAATGCCCCCCAAGCGCAGGTTATTGGCGGTAACATTAGCGTTAAAGGTGTGCCCCTGAAGACTCCAAAAGCGATCAATGAGGGCTTCGCCACTGGCGATCGCCCGCCCTCGCTGCTCTTTCCAGCGGGCAAATGTATCCTGCCAGCGCTCCATGGCTGCTTGATAGTCCTTGACCCGTTGATTGTACTCCTCGACGCGATCGCGATAGGCCTGATTAAACTCTAAGACCGAATTGGGCAAACTTGGCGGATCGCCGGGGTCAGGAGGGCGTGGGGGTTCAGGTTCATCCACCGCAGGGTGGTATTCCTTGCGCACCCCCGGAAAGCGGCAACGTCGAAAGAGGTTCTCGTCAAAGCAGGGACACAGCTCTAGGGCTTGACGACTCAGTTTCTGCCGTTCAGATTTTGTTTGCTGCCAGCAGGCATCCCGCGCCACCTCCTGACCAAAGCCGAAGAGGGATACCACACTGGCATAACTCCAGCGGGTCAACGTCACATCACTGATCAGATTGCCCACATCCCCTAGATCCTTCAGGGGAATAATGGCGCCGGCAAACGTAATCTGCGGCACCAAAAAGAGAATTGTTAACAGGGGAGCTACGGTTTGAGTTGGTGAGAGGGCAGAGACCAGTAGCCCCATCACCATGCCGCCAAAGGTCACCAGGAAAAGGGTTAAATACAAGCCAGCGATCGCCCCAAAACCGAGGCTAAGATCGATTGCCCAAAACTTCATCCCCAAGAAGATCGCTGCTTGGTACAGGGCCAGCACCACCGCCGGAGCAAGCTTTGAGAAAATATAGGGCCACAGCCCCAATCCCACCATCCGCTCACGGCGATAGATCTCCAGTTCCTTCACAATTTCGCGCATCGTGGCTAGGCTGCCCACCATCACCGCAATCAACACAGTGACAAAGGCCATCGTAAATGCCTGCCCTGCATCCCCCTGCTTCGGATCGAGAATCGTGGGCTTCCAGAGAACAAAATCCAAGGCTCCCAAAATCGGTGCCAAAGAAAGCATGAGAATGAGTGCCGCCCGATCCTGTCGCAAAATGGCTAAGTTTCGCCGGGTGAGGATCCACCACTGCCGCCACGGTGCCACCTGCGGAATTGTGGTTTTCGGACGTTGGGGTTGGATTTGCCGTGTTGCCGCCGTATCCACATTGAGGGGGCGCTGCCGCTCCACCACATAGGTTTGGTACAGATGGGACTGGCGATAGCGTTGCTGCCAGACCGCTGGATTGGGTTCGCTTTCAATCTTGAGGTAAATTTCATCAAAATCTTGAACATCAAAATAACTGAGGGCTTGGTCCGGTGGCCCAAAGTAGGCAAGGTGGCCGCCCCGTGCCAAAAACACCACCAAATCGCAGAGCATCACGTTCTTGGTGGCATGGGTAACGAGTAAAATCGTGCGCCCTTGATCCGCCAACTGGCGCAACAGCCGCATCATTTGTGTTTCCGTCCCCGGATCCAAGCCAGAGGTGGCCTCATCCAAGAAAAACAAACTGGGGCGGGTGAGCAATTCCACACCAATGGATACTCGTTTGCGCTGGCCTCCACTAAGTTGTTTAACCAAGACATCCCGGCGAGCGGTTAACTCCAGTTCCCGAAGAACGCGGTTCACCTGTTCCTGTCGCTCTTTTTCACTAAAATCAGCGGGTAGGCGCAGTCGGGCTGCATAGTCCAAGGCCTGAGCCACGGTTAGCTCGCTGTGGATAATGTCATCCTGAGGCACATAGCCAATCTGGGTGCGATAGGTGCCAAAGTAGCGGTACAGATCATGGCCGTTGACGAGTACGGTGCCCCCCGTGGCAGGACGAAAGCCATTGAGAGCATCGAGGAGCGTTGATTTACCGGCACCGCTGCCACCAACAATTGCTACAAACTCACGGGGCAAAATTGAAAGGGAAATATCTTGCAGGAGCTTTGCTCCCTTGGCAGTGGTTTTGCTGAGGTGGATGGCATCGAGGCGCAGGTTACCACTGTCGTTGTGGGGAACAATGGTTTCGTCGGGGGTAAAAAGCGAACTGTAGGGGCCAATCCGCACCAAAGCACCCGTGGGTAAGGGCACGGGTTTGCGGGGTTCAAGGCGCTGGTTATTGATGAAAGTACCGTTGGCAGAGTCGAGATCGACAATGTACCATTGTCCTTCCTCAAGGTAGAGGCGGGCATGAAACCGCGAGACCACAGGATGATCCAGCACCATATCGTTGCTGGGGTCACGGCCAAGGCGAATCTGCTGGCGATCGCGCAGTTGCAGGGGGCGGGTTTGCTCGACAACTTGGGTGGCGGGCATCAACAAATAGGTCAGGCGCAGAGATTCCCCCACATGAATCACATCCCCCGGTGCCAAGGTGTGTTCGCTAATCGTTGTGCCGCGCCAGTGGAGGCCGTTTTTGCTGCCCAAGTCAACGATTTTGTAGTGATTCCCCGATCGCACCAGCTTGGCATGGTGAAAAGAGACAAAAGGATGGTCAATGGGAATGTCCGCCTTCGGATCTCGACCGAGAACCAGTTCCTCCTTCAGCAGGGGAAACTCCTGCAACCAGTGGGGTGTCGCCACCTGCAAAATCGGCGTACTGGCAGCCCCCATGACCACGGTGCTCGGTAGTTGCGTTGTCACCATGCCATCGGGATCAAAAATGGCTTCAAAGTCCCCAATTTGCAGGCGATCGCCCGCCTTGAGAGTCACAGGAGTGCGGGGCCGCAGCTTCGTGCCATTCAAAAAAGTGCCGCTGGCGCTGCCCAGATCCGCCACTTCATAACCCGTCTCCTTTGGAATAATTAAGGCATGGTGGCGGGAAATCCCCTCGCCAACCAGAATTACTTGGCTTTGGGGGTCGGTACCAATGAGCAGGCGATCGCGCCCCAATTGAATTTGCTGTCGTGAACCGTCAGCGGCCGAAAGTTCAAGAATCGGTACAGCCATACCGCTTGTTTAGAAATCTCACTTTATTGTGTCACTCATAGAAGCAGCAGAATTTTCTACATTGGGAACAAGAAAAAACCCTAAAGTATTAGTCGTTACGAAATCATAGGTATTAAATTTGCTAGATTAGCATTCAATTGATTAGCCATTGCCCTTCCGTTGTCTCTTCTTACAAATTCTCCCAAAGATATACAACCCAATCTCTTTACTCCGCTGTTGTTGTGGGGATGTCTTCATGGTGATGCACGTTGAAATTATTGAAAGTAACCCCCACTTGCGTTCTCTCCTTGGCTGGCACCTACAGCAGGTGGGGCACATCGTTCATCTTGCCGGTGACTGTCAACAGGGGCAGGAAGTGTTTCAACTGCGGCATCCCGATCTAGTCGTTCTAGATCTGGATTTGAAGGAGGGCAAAGGTTTGGAACTATGCCGCTGGCTTCACTATCAAGGTACTCCTTTAATTCTGGTTCTTTCTGCCCGCGAGGAGGAAGCGGATGTGGTGACAGCGCTGCGGGCAGGTGCCGATGATTACTTGGCCAAGCCCTTTGGGATGCAGGAATTTCTTGCTCGAGTTGAGGCCTTGGCACGGCGAGCACGCCCCTATTTACCGAGTGTCCTGAATTTGGGTGAGTTACAGGTGGACTTAGTGCAGCGGCGAGTGGTGGTTCGCAATGTGCCGGTGGATTTGACACCGCAGGAATTTAGTTTACTCTATGTCCTCACCCAAATGGGAGGCACGCCTTTAAGTCGTCAGGAGTTGCTGCGGCGAGCTTGGCCAGAAAGTATTGAGAACCCCCGCACGGTGGATACGCATATCTTATCTTTGCGTAAGAAAATCGAAGTGGATCCCCAGCAGCCGCGCCTGATTCAAACCGTGCGCAATGTCGGTTATCGGCTGCACCTTGAGCCATTGAATGGTCGTTCCCCGCGCCCCGGCCGTCGAACTGGCCCCTTTGACCGGCGATCGCCCACCCATGTTTTGGTTTAGATACCCTATGTCCTACAATAGAGGACACCGCAGAAGCCAAGGAAAAGATGAGTCTTTCGCCTACTAAAACCACCTCACAAGTGCAATGGCAATTCCATCCCCACACCCTCCTTGACCTTTACCGCCAACAGCAATGGGAAGCGCTCTCTGAGACACTGTTGAACCTGCTGCGTCATTTTGAGCAAGTAACTTACCTCCAGTTAACCCCCCAGGAGCACTACGCCATCAACGCCTTTGTGAAACACTTTCTGTACCTCTTTACTCAGCCAGATTACATCATTAGCGATCGCCATGTGCCCGAGTTCTTGAAGCTAAATGGCGTCATTTCCAATCTGGTGGCTATTTCTAACTTCCGTACCACCGATCCTTGGTTACTTTTACTAGAACAACAACCCAACAACTTTGCCAAACTACTTACCCTCTACTCCCCCCGCAATCGTCGTCAATACCCCATCCAACGGTTTTTTGATTTATCCCCCCGCCTCGCCAGCCTGTGGTACTGCTATTCCTTTACCCGCTATGCCGGCTTATGTGCCAATCCCCATACCAAACAGCGGCTCAAAGATTTAATGGCGGCCTTTGATAATCGGTTGGATGTGCTGGTGGAATTTCACCACATGAATTTTGGCGCCACCTATATTGATGGAGAAGGGGATAGTCGCTTCAAGGCAAAGCTAAACGCCAAAATTCGAGAACTGGTTACCCGTCATATTACCATTCGCAATCAACCAAACCCGCGTCGGATTGGCGTTATCTCTGGGCGCTGGTTTTCCGGCACATCTGTTTATCGCATTCTTCAGCCCTTTGTCAAGGCTCTCCAAGAAACCTATGAGGTTGTTTTATACTACTTTCCCCGCAATGGTGTTACTCCTGATACCAGCGGCTTTGTTGCCACTTATCCCCTCCCCTTGAGCAATCACCAGTTTGACCTGAGTCCATTGATTGAGAACGACCTGATGCTCGTTTACTACCCCGATATTGGGATGGATGCAGAAAACATTCTTCTCAGCAATTTGCGCCTTGCCCCAATTCAAGTGATGGGGTATGGCCACCCCGTCAGTACGTTTGGTTCTGAGATCGATTACTTCATCGGTGGTGCTGCTGTGGAGCCAGCGACAGCCGCTCAACATTACAGCGAACGCTTGATTCTCCTGCCCGGCTTGGGTCAAAGCTGTATCCGCCCGCCATATCAGCCTCAATATCTTCCTCCTGCCACCCATCCCCTGGTGATTAACTGTAGTTGGTATGCCCAAAAGGTGAATCCTAAGTTGCTACAACTCCTGCGCGAGATCCTCCGCCAGACCCAGCGCCCCCTCTTGTTCCAAATCTTTGCTGGCACTGCGGTAGCTACGAGGAATGACTTTTTGCCGTTTGTGCGAGATCTGCAGCGGTTTCTGCCGCCCCGCTCATTTCAGGTCATCCTCCATAAGCCCTACAGTGAATATATGGCCTTAATGGAGCGGGGAGCCTTTGCCCTTGATCCTTACCCCTTTGGTGGCGGTAACACGGTAGTGGATTCTCTTCTTATTGGCAAACCCATTGTCACCTATGAGGGACAGCGCTGGTACAACCGCATTGGGTCGGCCATTCTTAAAGAAGTGGGCTTAGAAGAATTAGTTGCAAGGAGCGATCGTGAGTACGTGGAAAAGGCATTGCGACTTGTAGAGGATGGTGATTATCGCCAGCAGCTTAGTCAGAAACTGCAGCAGATGGACTTAGATCAGCTTCTTTTCCACGGCTGTGAGAAGCAATTCTTTCGCCAAGCCATTGACTACCTCATCGCCAATCACGATGCGCTCAAACAATCTTCTTCCCGTGATCCCATCCTGATTGCTGGCAATGGCTGATCCCTTTGCCTGGTTGAAACCTGCGCTCAAAACCCTGCACCGTGCCCAGTGGTATCGGCAACCCACCCCTAGTGGTGCACCGGGAGCCATGGTCACCCTTGGCGAGCCGCCGCGTCCGTTGATTAACTTTTGCAGCAATGATTATTTGGGGCTTGCCAATCATCCCCAAGTGAAAGCAGCGGCCATGCAAGCCATTCACCAGTGGGGAACCGGGGCAACAGGTTCGCGGCTCCTCAGCGGCCAACGTCCCCTTCACCAGCAGTTAGAGCGGGCGATCGCCCAGTGGACAGGCACAGAAGCAGCCTTAGTCTTTAGTTCCGGTACTGCAGCCAATCTCGGCACCATTCCTGCTCTTGTGGATCAGCGGGATCTGGTGCTGGGGGATGCCTACAACCATGCCTGTCTCAAAAAAGGCGCCCGCCTCAGCCATGCTAAGTTCTGTGAATACCCCCACAACGATGCCGCTGCCCTTGCCCAACTCCTAGAGAGTTATCGCTCCCAATACCGCCGTTGTCTTATCCTCACCGATGGTGTCTTCAGCATGGACGGGGACGTTGCTCCCTTGGATAAGATTTTGCAACTGGCGGAGGCCTATACAGCCATGGTGCTGGTGGACGATGCCCACGGCACAGGGGTGTTGGGAACTAACGGTGCCGGCACCTTAGCCGCCCTGGGGCAATCTAGCCCGACCGTGATTCAGATGGGAACCCTCAGCAAAGCCCTCGGCAGTTTAGGGGGATACATTGCTGGTTCCCAAGACCTGATCACCTATCTGCAACACCGCGCCAGCACGTGGATCTATAGCACCGGACTCTCAGCGGCGGATACCGCTGCTGCCCTTGCTGCCCTTGAGCAACTCCAAGCAGATCCTTCCCTTCGCCACGCCCTCCGAGAG
>NZ_CALGOG010000006.1:0-14764 GCF_937958135.1 uncultured Thermosynechococcus sp.
GCCGACTTTCTCCTTCAGGCACTGTACTGCTCAGGAAAGGGGGAGTGTATTGGAGCCACTGGGGCTGAAAGTAGCGTTGCTGCCAAGCATATAAGCTTTGGGCAAGCACATACCCAACAATCAAAGCGACAAAGGCCAATAGCGGTGCCAACCAAATCAGTCCTGCGAAATCGGTCTGCCGCACCAGGGCAAAAATTTGAATGGGCACGCCCACCCAATAGAGGCTACGGCCTAACCACTGGGGAATCACTGCCGGTAACCAACGCCCACAGACAAGACCCAGACTCATCCAAATCACTAGGGGGCTGGCTGCGCTGAGTGCCTCCACCATCGCGATCGCCCGTTACCAATTCGTCACCACTATACTGTGAACATTCTGGCAAGGAGAAGTGAAGCATGTTGAGCAAAAAAGGGTCAGCCCTAAGTTTTGTGGTGCTATTGGGAGTCGTCTCCCTCTGTGCCGATGCCACCTATGAAGGCGCACGCAGTCTGACGGGGGTCTATTTAGGAGTCTTAGGTGCCAGTGGTACGGTCGTGGGCTTGGTAGCCGGCTTAGGGGAATTCATTGGCTATGGTCTGCGCTTGGTGGTTGGCTATGTGAGCGATCGCACCCGTGCCTATTGGCGAATTACTACCCTTGGCTACGCCATCAATACAATTGCCGTTCCCCTCATGGCCCTAGCCCATCGTTGGGAAGTCCTCGCCAGTCTCATGATTGCCGAGCGCACCGGCAAAGCCATTCGTACCCCTCCCCGCGATGTGTTGCTCTCCTATGGTGCCAGCCAAGTGGGTCGCGGCTTCGGCTTTGGTCTTCATGAGGCAATGGATCAAATAGGTGCTGTGGCTGGCCCCCTCATCGTCGCAGGTGTCTTTGCCCTTACCCAGCACTATCAATCGAGTTTTGCGGTTCTCGCTCTCCCCGCTGTTATTGGACTCATTGTTTTACTGATTGCTCAACAGCGGTACCCAGAGCCACGGGAGTTTGAAACCGTGCTGCCAGACCTCAATACCAAGCGACTGCCTCGGTTGTTTTGGATTTACCTGTTGGCAGTGGCCTGTCTGGGGGCGGGTTATGTAGATTTCCCCTTAATTGCGTTTCATTTGCAGCAGGGAGAGAGTCTGCAAACCGGTCAAATCCCGCTGCTTTATGCCTTCGGGATGGGAGTTGATGCCGTTGCGGCGCTGCTGTTTGGATACTTACTGGATCACATCGGCATCATGGCCTTGATCCTTGCTGTCCTGCTCTCGGTTGGCTTTGCTCCCTTAGTTTTTCTGAGTTCTGCGGTGATTTGGGGCATGGTGCTGTGGGGCATTGGTATGGGTGCCCAAGAATCCATTGTGCGGGCGATCGTAGCTAATCTCGTTCCCCCCGAACGGCGGGGGTCGGCCTATGGAATTTTCAGCACCGGCTATGGCTTGGCCTGGTTTCTAGGGAGCTTGCTCATGGGTGTACTCTACGATCATTCCCTTGGTCTATTGGTATTGGCATCGGTGGTGCTCCAACTGCTAGGGCTACCGCTGTTGTGGTGGATTAAGCAAGGGATGAGGCATCCTGCCTAGGGGGTTCTTTCTCCGTTAATGCCTGCAATCGATAGAGATGGGCATAGACCCCATTGCGCGCCAAAAGTTCACTGTGGGTGCCCTGCTCCACCAGTTGTCCCCGTTTGAGCACCAAAATCCGATCCACATGGCGAATCGTAGCGAGGCGGTGGGCAATAATAATGGCGGTTCGATTCACCAAGAGGCGGTTCAAGGCCTCCTGAATCCTTGCCTCTGTACCCACATCCAAATTGGCGGTTGCTTCATCAAGAACAAGGATTTCGGGGTTGCGAATCGCCACCCGCGCAAAGGCCAAAAGCTGCCGCTGACCGGCAGAGAGATTGGTGCCCCGCTGCCGCAGGGGAGTGTCATAGCCTTGGGGCAACTGCTCAATAAAGTCGGCAATGTTCATTTCGGCAGCCACCCGCTGAATTTCGCCAAGGCTGTAGTTGTCACCGAGGGCAATGTTGCTTTTGACATCGCCAGAGAAAAGAAAGCTCTCCTGCAAGATCACGCCAATGTGCTGCCGCAGCTCTGCTTGGCTCAATTCGCGCACATTGCGACCCCCCACAAGGACTTCACCCCGCGTTGGATCATAGAGGCGACACAGCAAGCGAATAATCGAACTTTTGCCAGCACCGGTGGGGCCAACAATCGCCACCTTCTCACCTGTCTGAATCTGAAAGGAAAGTTGCTTGAGCACGTATTCATCGTCTTTATAGGCCAGCCAGACATCGCGAAACTCCACGGCAACGGTCGTATTTTCCATCCGAGGTAGGCGCAAAAAGGTGCGATCGGGATCTTGAATTTCAATCGGTTCTGAGAGCAAATCGTGGATGCGCTCAATCGCGGTTAAGCCTGCTTGCACGATCGTAAATTTCTCTGCCAACTGCCGCAGCGGATCAAATACCCGCTGGGAAAAGAGGATAAACGTGGCTAAGGTACCAAAGTCAATGGTGCGTTGCTCCACCAAAGTGCCACCGAGCCAGAGAACACCGGCGATCGCCACAAAGGCAATCCACTCTAAGGTTGCTGAGACCGCCGAATCATAGAAAATCGTCCGATCCACCTCTTTGATGTAGCGTTGATTGCGCCGCCGAAACAGTTGGCTATTAAAGGCCTCACGACGAAATAATTGGACGACGGTAATGCCCACAATGTTTTCCTGAAGATCGGCATTCAGCAGCGATAGCTCCTCCCGGGATTTGTAGTTGGCCACCCGATAGCGATGTTGAAAATAGATAATCAGGGCGGTAATCGGCAGAACCAAGGCCAGCAACAGTGTCGCCAGCAAGTGGTCAATGAAAAACATTGTGAGGATGACCACCAGCATCGAGAAGACATCACTGAGAACCCCCACAGCCCCTGTGGCAAAAACATCCCCCAGAGCATCTACATCACTGGTCAAGCGCGTAATCAGCTTACCGACGGGGGTACGGTCAAAAAAACGTGATGACAAGCGCAGCACATGGTCAAACAAGTCGTGGCGAATGTCGGCAGTAATGTTTTGGCCAATTTTTTGAATCCAGTACCCTTGCACCGCCTGCACCCCAAAGCGGAGCACCACCGTTACCAGCAGCGCAATGCTCAGTAGGTCAATCCCTTGGGTCAGGGTTAAGGCTTTCAGAAAGTTGTAGGTACTCTCTTCTCCTTTGAGGAAGGCGATCGCCTGACCGATAATGATCGGTTGCAATGCTGCCGCTGCCGCCAAGGGAATCAAGAGCAAGCCACTTCCCACCAATCCCCAGCGATAGGGCTTGAGGTAAGGAATCAGTCGTTGCAAAAGTTGCCAATCTGTGGAGCGTGTTGCCGCTGTCATGGGCTGCTGAAACGTGTGAACATCTTTTTCCCAGTCTAGGGGGTGCTTGTAATTGTTTGTAAGAATTTACACGGTTGGGGGAGTTGTCATCTAACCATCTCTTAGCTAGACTAAGGGCAGTTTGGGCTATTCAATCCCCCGCATAGCCCCACTGAAATCCCCGAAAAGGTAAGTTATGCCGAAAGGGTAACACACAAATCAAGGATCCTGTAGCCGCCGCTTCAGAGAAAGGTATGGATGTCCTTGATGCCGAAGGGATTTTTTCCAAGTTTCTCAACACCTCTAAACCTAGAGTGTAAGTTGACTTGCTTTTGATGGATAGGTTGGTCGAGCGATCGCCACTGCTCCCCTATCACTCCCTCGAAATCGCAGTAGGCTAGAACTAGCAGCATCCCATTCCATTTATCGGTCTATGAGTGACTCCCGTTTGCTCGATAGTGCGCGGCAGGGTGACCCCCGTGCTATCAGTACGCTGCTGAATGCGGTTCTTCTGCCAAAGCGGGTAAAGGCCACCGTGGTACGTCAGGCCGAGGAGCTAATGATTACGCTGCATTCAGAAAAAATGCTCAACCAAGGCGCAGCCGTAACCCTGATCCGTACAGCCTTGGAAAAGTTGCACCTGCCGGAAATTCAACGAGTTTTCATTGAGTCACGGGTATTAGGGGTTCCCCTCTGGGAAAGCCATTTTTCATTACAGGTCATCCCCCCACCACCTCAGACAATGGCCGAAGATGAAGATCCATGGAGCACTGAAACAGCGCCCACCGAGCCATCCTCCCCTGAAGCGGTGCTGCCGAATTTAATGTCTGCTTTTATTGCCTCTGAGGACTCTTCAACATCCGAAAGTCAAGATGCCGAGGCGCGA
Organism: uncultured Thermosynechococcus sp.; assembly: GCF_937958135.1. Classification (NCBI taxonomy): domain Bacteria; kingdom Bacillati; phylum Cyanobacteriota; class Cyanophyceae; order Acaryochloridales; family Thermosynechococcaceae; genus Thermosynechococcus; species uncultured Thermosynechococcus sp. Next base: position 4,224 of record NZ_CALGOG010000006.1, read on the forward strand.
TCGCCCCAAGAAGGTTCCCTAGATGAAGTGCCAGAAATTGACCCTGAGGCGGACATCAGCTTGGCCGATTTAGCCGCTGCCTTTGACCCCAACCCACCCTCAGAATTGCCAGATGCCAATGGTGAGGAACCTGTATCTAATCTGCCCTCCTCCCAAGGAGAATGCATCGAATCCGACACCCCTGAGGGATTCTCAGGGGAATTGCCCGTTCTAGCAGTCGCTGCCGAACCGTTGTCCAGCCCAGTGGAAGAACCGCTTGACCCCATAGAAGAGAGCATTGCAATACCAGAAGCCCAAGCAAGTGTTCCTGAGATTCCTGAACTCTCTGAAGCCACCCCACCGCAAGTCAGCATTGAAGAGTACAACTTCTCAGAACCAACCCCTGAAGACCTTGCCGCTCTAGACACCTTAGAAATTGAGAGCAGTGCCCCAGTTGAGATGCCCTCTGAAGCTGAATCCTCGCCTGAGGGGGCGATCGCTCCCTCACCCATTGTTGAAGATCCTGGGGTTGTCTCAGACACTTTACTCACTGCACCCACCGCTCCTCGGGAACCCCCTCCCCAAGCTCCAGAAGCCGTTAGCTATCCTCCCCTGCGGGATCCTTGGTTAGAGGCTGAGCCTGCGCCGCAAGTTCAGGCAGACAAGACACAAGAAACCCCGCCACCTGAAACAGCCAGAGCATCGCCGCCGCCCCCCTCCGAATCAGAAATTTACACCACACCAATGCTAGAAAGGGTGCCCCGCAACGGGCTAACAAGGGCAACGGCAATAGTGGGCATCCTCATGGGGTTGGGCTTTTGTGCCACGCTTTTGGGAGCGATTATTGGCTTACCCCTGCTGGTGGGCAGCCTATGCATGCTCGCTGAGGAGGAGGTATGGCAAGGAGAGTGTCCCCATTGTCATCAGCCGCTAAAAATTCCTGTGGGCAAGCTGTGGCGTTTTAGTTGTGAGAAGTGCCAGGGATTGATTGAAGTGAAGCATGGCCGTTTCTATGCGCGGGCAACGCCCCCTGCGCCCTAGCCTAAATCTAAATTTATCTGACCCCGTTGGCGACGAGCCTCAAGAGCTTGGGCAATGAGATCCAATAGCCCAGGTGCCTCTTCCTGAATCGTTAGCAGGAGACGTTCGCCCATAGCCAGATCTGCATCTGGAGGGAGAGAGTCTTCTTGAACCAACTGCCGTAGCCGAGGCACCGTATTGTCAACGATTTCCACCAGTGCCCCCAAGCAGCGAAAAAACTGTCGTTCAGTGAGGGTGCTGTCCTCAATCGGAAATTCAATCATTGCCCGCACTTCACCTTCGTTGGGATTGTACTCCCACTGCAACATTTTTGTCTGCCACGAAATGCATAGCAGCGTTTGTAAGATTGCATCACGAAAGCGGTGGGTTTTAATCCCCGGCAAGAGATTGGGAGCATAGAGCTTAAAAAATTCACCCCCCTCATCTAGCTCAATAATGACGATAAATCGTTCAAGGTGATCGCCATTGACGCCCGTAATGATTTGATGGTTAGGAAGATTCAACCGATAGTTCAGTTGGTGCCGTTGCAGATATTCAGCAATTTGGCTGAGGGCGATCGCCATGCTACCGCTAGCCTAAACCGTTACCTGATGGCTAATTTTGGTTCCCAAAACCTCCAAAAATGCCGCCAACCACCGCGGATGGGCAGGCCAAGCTGGCGCCGTTACAAGATTTCCATCCACCACGACCGCATCCACCGCCACACTGGTGAAGTTGCCCCCCGCACTCACCACCTCAGGACCGCAGGCTGGATAGGCCGTACAGGTTTTACCTGTCAGCACACCCGCCGCCGCCAGCAGTTGGAGACCGTGGCAAATGGCTGCAATGGGTTTTTGAGCTTGGCCAAAGTGCTTAACGATTTCAAGTACCCGTGGATTGAGACGCAAATACTCTGGGGCACGCCCCCCCGGCACCACTAAGGCATCATAGGTACTGGGGTCAATTTCTGCAAAGGTGGCATTGAGGGTAAAATTGTGTCCCCGTTTTTCGCTGTAAGTTTGATCCCCTTCAAAATCATGGACGGCTGTGCGAACGCTGTCACCAACAACCTTATCCGGACAGACGGCATGCACTGTGTGACCTACCATTTGCAGCGCTTGGAAAGGCACCATCACCTCGTAGTCTTCAACATAGTCACCCACGAGCATTAGAATGCGTTTGCCACTCATGATTCTCTACCTCTTAAATTGACCTGTCTTGATCCTGACATAACGATGCCCCCTGCAAAAGTTACGCTTAAAAAGTGGGTAGTCAGGTAAAGTCTAATGCTAGAGCGCAAGACCGCTGCTGGAGTTTACTTTGTCGGCGCTGGCCCTGGTGATCCAGAATTACTCACCCTGAAGGGGCAGCGGCTGATTCAAGAAGCCGATGTGATTCTCTATGCCGATTCTCTTGTGCCGACTAGCATTTTGCAGTTTGCGCCGCCGAGTGCAGCCTGTATTCCCACAGCCGCAATGACCTTAGAAGACATTATCCCGCTCATGGTGGAAGCAGTGCAGGCAGGCAAAACAGTGGTGCGGCTGCAATCGGGCGATCCGAGCCTTTACAGCGCCATTCACGAGCAAATTGCCTGCCTTGCGGAAGTGGGTATCAGCGTTGAAGTCGTCCCCGGTATCAGTGCCTATCAATTGGCGGCTGCTCGCCTCAATGCTGAACTGACGCTGCCCGAGTTGGTACAGACAATCATCCTCACCCGTGCCAGTGGTCGTACGCGAGTGCCCCCCACTGAAGAATTGGCCAGCTTGGCGGCACACAAGGCCAGCCTCTGCCTCTACCTGAGTGCAAACTGTGTGCAGCGTGCCCAGCGAGACCTGCTTCAGCATTACCCTCCCGAAACCTTGGTTGCAGTGGGTTACCGTTTGGGATGGCCGGATGAGCAGTTGTGGCTGATTCCCTTGGCTGAGATGGCCTCGTTTAGTCAGCAACAGCGCTTGACGCGCACCACCCTTTACTTGATTAGCCCGGCACTGGCGGCACAGCAGCAAGGGAATCACTCCTTGCGCTCCTGTCTCTATAATCCAGAACACCATCATCTGTTTCGCCCGCATTAACCTGCTTATAATTAGGGTGCGTTGTCAGCAAAAGCGATGGACAACTGGCTCAGCAAAGCACTGATCTTTTTAATTCGCACTTACCAGCGGTGGATTTCACCCTTATTTTTGCCCACCTGTCGCTATACACCCACCTGTTCAGCCTATGCCGTTGAGGCAATTGAGCGATTTGGGGTAGGGAAAGGAACCTACCTAGCGATCCGCCGTATCTTGCGCTGCCACCCCTTTGCCCCTGGAGGCTATGACCCTGTGCCAAGCCCTCCTGATCCTCCCAACGACTCTCTGCCCTCTTGTTAATCGCCGGGAGATCCTATAGACCCTCTACAGCATCGGCGTAACTATAAATTTCAATTCCCAGTGCTTCAGCAACGGGTCGTGCCCGCGGATCGACCATTGGGGAGATCACGATCTTACGGTCAATTTGGCGTTGGTGGTGCTGCGCATAAAAATTCACCTTGCGATCAAAGATGTACATTCCTGCCTTGTCAATAGAAGATTTAATTTCACAGGCAATGGTTAGACCATTCTTGATGATCAAGTCTAGTTCCACCTGATCTGGGCGACCAAAGACCTCACCCTCATGGTCATAAAGCGTCAAGTTTAGCACCTCAACCCCAAAGGATTCCGTCAAGATACCCGCAAGGGCGTTCCGAAAACTGGTTTCAGAGGCAATGCCCCAGCGAGCACCTAAGGCGCCTATCGTACTTTCAAACCGTTTGTCCAGCCGCCGAATTTCCGCAAGTTGCTCATGCCAGCGGCGATCCTGTTCCTCCCATCTACGGACTTGTTCCTCCCACTTCCGATCTTGTTGTTCCCATCTACGGACTTGTTCCTCCCACTTCCGGTCTTGTTGTTCCCAGCGACGGGCTTGCTCTTGCCACCTCTGATCTTGCTGCTCCCAGCGACGGGCTTGCTCTTGCCACCTCTGATCTTGCTGCTCCCAGCGACGGGCTTGCTCTTGCCACCTCTGATCTTGTTGTTCCCAGCGACGAGCTTGCTCTTGCCACTTGCGATCTTGCTCTTGCCAACGACGGGCTTGTTCCTCCCAGCGGCGAGCCTGTTCCTCGCGATCGCGCCGAAGTTCATCTAGGATGCGATCAAACTTAATGTCTGCCTCACGACGAGGAACGTATAATTCTGAGACTGTGCGCAGGACAAAGTCCCTCAGGCTGGGGTCTTGAGCGATGAGCCGAGGCAACTCCCGCTGAATTAGGGCAACAATCTCTGCTTGCTCCATGAGGTGTTTCTAGTTAGCTATCTCCAATTCTAGGGGAGCAGCGGTTGGAATCACCCTCCTAAGCCAAGACTTGTTTGAGGGCCTGAATTACTTGATCCTGTTGCTCAAGAGTGAGCCCATAGTACAGGGGTAAACTAATTGCTTCTTGGTAGTAGGCTTCCGCGTTGGGAAAGTCTCCCCATCGAAAGCCCAACTGCTGATAGTAGGGTTGGGTATGGACAGGAATGTAGTGGAGATTCACGCCAATGCCAAGGGTACGAAGTGCTTCAAAGACTTCGCGATGGGATTTTTGAATCTGGTTTCGCTTGAGGCGAATGATGTACAGGTGCCAACTGGAACGGGTATCGGGATGTTGAAATGGCAGGGTGACAGGCAGGTCAGCCAGATGTTGATGATAGCGTTGAGCTAAAAAACGGCGGCGTTCGATAAACTGATCCAAGCGCTGAAGTTGTTGCAGTCCCAGGGCAGCTTGAAGGTCGGTCATGCGGTAGTTAAAGCCCAATTCTAGTTGCTGATAGTACCAAGGGCCGTGGGAATCCCCTACCATTTGCTGGGGATCACGGGTAATGCCGTGGCTGCGCAGACGAATAAGGCGCTGATAGAGGTCTGGATCGTTGGTCAGAATGGCGCCGCCTTCGCCTGTGGTGAGGATCTTAACAGGGTGAAAGCTAAAGACGGCCATGGTTGAGAATTCACAAGAACCAATGGGTCGGCTGCGGTACTGACCCCCAATGGCATGGGAGGCATCTTCAATGAGGGTAAAGCCATAGGTCTGGGCTAGTTCCGCAAGAGGAGCCATCTCACAGGATTGTCCGGCAAGGTGAACGGGAATGACAACTTTGGGGAGAGTGCCCTGTTTTTCTGCAATTTCTAGTTTTGTGGCAAGAGCAGAGACACTGAGAGTGTAGGTGTGGGGGTCAATATCGACAAAGTCCACCGTGGCACCGCAGTAGAGGCCACAGTTGGCAGAGGCAACAAAGGTAATCGGGGATGTCCACAGGCGATCGCCCCCCTTTAACCCTGCTGCTATACAGGCAAGGTGAAGGGCTGCTGTAGCACTACTCACCACAACGGCATACTGTGCACCACAATACCTAGCCAGTGCTGCTTCAAATTCGGGAATCTTGGGGCCTTGGGTCAGCCAGTCGGACTGCAATACCTCAACAACAGCGGCAATATCCTCTGGAGTAATGTCTTGGCGACCGTAGGGAATGGTGATCATTTACCCTCTGCCTGGAATAAAGTTGGGATCAACGTGCTGGCGAATCAGGGTGCGTAGTTCCTCTACCGTCAGAAAGCGATCGTTACTCCCTGAATTGTAGCTAAACCCCGGCTTGACCCGTGTCGCCCCTGTTTTGGCGCAATACTCCTCAATTGTGTAGCGTCCTTGGATCGGCAGAATGGCATAGTACTGGCCCAAGTCAACTGTGGTGTAAGAATCAGAGGTGGTAATCATCTCCTCGTGAATTTTCTCTCCCGGGCGAATGCCGACGATCGCCCGCTCACACTCAGGACAAATGGCCTCTGCGACATCCAAAATGCGATAGGAGGGAATCCTAGGGACAAAGATTTCTCCCCCCCAACTGTGCTTCAGTGCCCAGAGTACCATTTCTACCCCCTCTTGGAGGGAGATATTAAAACGCGTCATGGCGGGATCTGTAATCGGCAGGCAACCCTCGCAGCGTTTTTTCAGGAAGAAGGGAATCACTGAGCCGCGTGACCCCATGACATTGCCATAGCGAACCACACTAAAGCGCAGATCACGGCCGGCAAAGTTATTGGCGGCAATGAAGAGCTTGTCGCTACAGAGCTTTGTTGCGCCGTAAAGGTTAATAGGAGCAGCCGCCTTGTCAGTCGAGAGGGCAACGACCTGTTTCACATTTGTGTCTAGGCAGGCTTGAATCACATTTTCAGCTCCCATTACGTTAGTGCGGATAAACTCAATGGGGTTATATTCCGCTGCCGGCACTTGTTTGAGGGCCGCTGCATGAACCACAATATCCACCTTACTGAAAGCCCGACGCAGGCGATCGCGATCTCTGACATCGCCAATGAAGTAGCGAATCCCCGGATACTTCTCGGATGGAAATTCCTGAGCCATCTCAAACTGCTTTAGCTCATCGCGGCTAAAGATCACCAAGCGCCGAATATCCGGGAACCGCCGCAGTACTTCCTTGACAAACGCACGGCCAAACGACCCAGTTCCCCCCGTAATCAGTACGCTACTCTCTCGCGTCAGTCCCTGGGACATCCTACAGACCCTCTACAGCCTTCGTATAGCTCTATGGCAATGAATCTAAGTTCTCTAGTAGCCACCTAAAAGGCTTATTGTACACAGACTTTACCTCTTGCGATCGCCGTGAAGTTCAGCTAATATATAGGCTTGTATCCCCAGCTCATAAGTTAAGGTAGTTCTAGATAAATAAGCCAACAGTCCTTTAGTTATTCTAAACCAGAAGTGTTGAATAACAGTTTGAAGGGGCAGAAAAAAGATAACAAATGTTGTATTCTTTCCCTAAAGATTAACCTATAGTTTTCTCAGGAAAAAATGGCTCTAGATACATTGCTGATAGAAACGTTTGCATACTGTCCTCACCTAGAAACATCTGGGGAGATCGCAATTAAATTCAAGCAAGATCCTCTTGAAACTGGTATTGTATTTATTGATGTAGATAATCCCGACGACTATATTCCGAAATTTAGACTCTTAAGAAATCGTCAGAATCGTGTAAAAGCTCTCTTTAGAGTTCTCAATAGATTTGGTATTGAAAATTGCTTGATAGAAGTTCCTGACAAGGTACTTACTAATCTACTTTTTGAGAAGATTCAAGATGAAATCGAGAGTTGTAATAACATTAGTTCAATAAGTCAAGTAAAAATAGGTGACCTAAAAATTAGTCTCGGAGTTGTAAGCTCATATGTCTCATACATGAAAGACCCAGACCCGCCTATTGATAAAAAGTTAGTCAAGCGATACCTTAAATCAGCAATTGCTACATACCTAACAACAGAAAAAGTAATCCAGAAGCTCAATCCTAAAAAGGTCATAACATACAATGGAAGATATGCCTGCTCAAAGCCGATTGTTGAGGTCTGTAAGAAATATTCGATACCTATTCTATATCATGAAAGGGGGGCAACAAAAGAACGGTATTATTTGTCTGATAAATCTCCCCATGACTTTAAGTCTATTAAAGCATCAATAAAACAAATGTGGGAACTTTCTCAAGATGAAAATAAGGAAAAAATAGCAGAGTCGTATTTCTTGAAAAAAATACAAGGCGAAGAAATTGGCTGGGTTTCTTTCACAAAAAAACAAGTAAAAGGACTGATTCCTGGAAAAAATAAAAAGTATAGATGGACATACTACAGCTCCAGTGATGATGAGTTTATCTATGTTGAAAATTCAATGGAACATCCTATTTTTTCTTCCCAGACCGAAGCAATCCAGTGGCTGATAAGCTATGTAGCAAAACTAGATGATGTAGAGTTAGTTATACGTGTTCATCCTCACAAAGAGCAGAAAAGTCAAAGATTAAGGAATTTTTGGAATAATCTTAGTGGGGACAATGTATTAGTAGTACCTAGTCACTCCCCTATTGACTCTTATGCACTAGCTAAAAGCTCTGATTTAGTGATTGTTTACAGTTCGACAATGGGCGTAGAAGCTGCATATTTAGGTAAACCAGTCGTTGTTATTGGTGATGCTACATATAGAGGACTTAATTGTGCTTACGAACCATGTACAAAAGAAAATTTAGAAACTCTTCTGTCAAGAAATCTAATCTTGCCAAAGCCTAAGGAGAATACTTTTCCTTTTGGATATTACTATACTCTATTTGGTATGCCATATATATATTACGAACCAGAAACTTTATTCAAAGGTAAACTATTAGGCAGAAGATTAAAATACTCTAGCTTTTTACTTTGATTGCTAAATGGGGTGTTGAGATGCAAGTACTGTACAGAGCCATAGTACTACATTACCCTTACTTTGCTGATATCCTCAGCCAAGCTATTAATTTAGAATTTTGTTTATGCATTTATCAATTTTCATCTTCTAAAAACATTAGAAACACAAGCTATGGTAAATATACTCTTGAAGTCATGGATCATGATCAGCTTCAGCACTGTATCTACAGTGAGGAGTTAATGAATTCAATACCTCCAGTGAATAGAGATATATTAGAATCAATGAGGTTGTATGAATCAGAAGTGATATCCATAATTTATCGATGGCTCAATTTGTCATATACAGAAGCTAAAAGGCATTACTATCAGCACGTAAAGTTTTGGTCATGGTATTTGAAAAGTAAAAAGATTAATTTATTTATTGGAGTTGTACCACACGAAACTTACTATTCAGTCATCTATTATCTTTGTAAGTTAATGTCTATAAAAACTATTTTACTTCATCCATTATCAATCTCAAACTCTTTTACATTAATGAGTGACTGGAGAGTGCCAGATCATAGGGTCAATGCGTTAACTCAAGAATATCTAAAGAGTCCAATTATGAATCAAATAAAGCAATGGTCTCCAGAGTTTGCTGATTTTATAAACGCTCAAGAACTTCACATAAATCCTATCTATATGAAACAGGCTATTGATAAAATTAGAAAAGATAAATTAATAGATTTCTTAGCTTATCTTAGGTATGCATTAAAAATAAATGTTTCGCCACTTAAATCAATCTTTCAGTTGCTTTTAAAGTTGATATACAAGTGCAATAAAAATCTCAATCTATACGTTAGTAGATTGCATATACATAGAAAAATACATAGAAAAATTTACGAGGGTTTTGCGAGCTTGATTTTTGAGCTTTACTATGAAAGTCTTTGTACTGTTTTAGATAAAAAATATCTAGAGAATGAACCGTATATTTATATTCCATTGCATTATCAACCTGAATGTACAACACTTCCACTGGGTGATTTTTTTGAGGATCAAAAAATAATGATAGAATGGATATCACACTCAAGACCGAAGGATGTGTGGTTATATGTGAAAGAGCATCCATCTCAGACGTATGAAGTGAATACTAGTAGGTATAGGTATCCAAGCTTTTACAAAGATATCCTTAAAATACCAAAAGTACGATTAGTTTCTCGTCGCTTTAGTTCTTTTGATTTAATAAAGAGCAGTCTTTGCGTAGCGACTATTACTGGAACCGCTACTCTAGAGGCTTTATATCAAGAGAAGCCAGTATTACTCTTTGGTTACCATGTCTATCAGTATGCCCCTGGAGTGTTTCCGATACGTACTCTAGAAGATTGTTCTACTGCCCTAGAAAGAATATGTCATGGAAGAATAGAACTACAAAGAGATCATTTTCTTTTCTATTTAAAGGCTTTAGAGAAAAACTGCATACAAGTTAATTGGCTTGATGTAGAGAAAAATAATGCAAACAAAGAAAAATTTTTAGATTCTTTTCTAGGTTTCCTAAGCCAATTAGAGAGCTAACAAGCTATGAACTGTAACTTACCAATCCTTTTTCTTGTTTTTAATCGCCCCCATACTACACAACGAGTCTTTGAAGTGATTCGTCAAGCTCGCCCACCTAGACTATATGTGGCTGCCGATGGTCCTAGGGCTAACCGAGAGGGAGAGGTTGAGAAGGTCACAAAAGTAAGGGAAATTGCGACACAGGTTGATTGGCCTTGTGAAGTCAAGACTCTCTTTCGGGAGAAGAACTTAGGATGTAAGGTTGCAGTCAGTAGCGCTATCAGTTGGTTTTTTGAGTATGAAGAACAGGGAGTTATTCTAGAAGATGATTGCTTACCTCACCCTGATTTTTTTAGATTCTGTGAGGAATTGCTTAATTACTATGCTAACGACAATCGCGTGTGGGTAATTACAGGAAATAACTTCCAAGATGGTCAAGTTCGGGGTGAAGGTTCCTATTATTTCTCCAAGTACAACCACGGTTGGGGATGGGCTTCGTGGCGGCGTGCTTGGAAAAAATATGAGGTTGATATGTCTTTTTGGCCGCTATGGAAGAAATCAGTTCATTGGCAGAAGAAAATGCCTGATTTTATTGAACGAAAGTACTGGGAAAAGATTTTTGATCAAGTGTATCTAGGAAAAATTGACACTTGGGATTATCAATGGACAGCGACTGTTTGGTACTACGGGGGTCTAACAGCTATACCCAATGTTAATCTTGTGACTAACATAGGCTTTGGTCCAGATGCTACACATACACTCTCGATCCACGATCCTCACGCCAATTT
>NZ_CALGOG010000007.1:0-26897 GCF_937958135.1 uncultured Thermosynechococcus sp.
CCGAATGGCGGGACCAAAACCCGCTGCCTTACCGCTTGGCGACACCCCATTGCTTCGCTTTGTTAGCATAGCAAGTTTAGCGACTTTTGTTCAAGGGATGAGCTGATGTTTTTCGTGCCTAAATGCTGTAGTACAGGGGAAACGATTTTGCTTCCCGTGGCTTAATAAAGACCTGCTGTTGGGGTTCAAGGCGAAGCTCCTCAAATCGCTCCCGCGATAGGTGGGCCATCAATTCCTGCCCATCGTCTAGGCGCAGTTCCACTTGGATTTCCCAGCCGAGGTGGATGATGCGGTGAATGCGGGCTGAGACGGTATTCCCATTGGGACTGGTCTCAATAATGATGTCGCGGGGGCGCAGAAAGATATCGCAGTGGGGGGGAGTGCCTTCCGTTTCTTGAAAGACGCGGGAGCGCAGGACGTTCACCGGACCGATAAAGCTCATGACAAAGGGGCTGGCGGGATGGTCGTAAATTTCAGCAGGTGTGCCCACCTGCTCCACCTGACCTTTGTTCATGACCACAATCTGATCGGCGACTTCCATGGCTTCCTCTTGGTCGTGGGTGACGAATACCGTTGTGACATGGACATCGTCGTGGAGATGCCGTAGCCATGCGCGCAGTTCCTTGCGCACCTTGGCATCGAGGGCGCTAAAAGGCTCATCCAGTAACAGCACCTTCGGTTCTACGGCAAGGGCACGGGCAAGAGCCACCCGCTGGCGCTGTCCTCCCGATAGCTGGGAGGGGTAGCGATCGCCCAAACCAGTCAACTGAACCAACTCTAACAGTTCTTCAACTCGGGCTTTAATCTTGGCACGGGGCACCTTGCGCAGCTCTAGGCCAAAGGCGATATTTTGGCGCACCGTCATGTGCTTGAAAAGGGCATAGTGCTGAAAGACGAAACCAATATTACGCTCTTGAACACTTTGATAGGTAGCGTCCTTACCCGTGAGCAGAATCCGGCCAGTGTCGGGCATTTCTAAACCCGCAATCAGCCGCAGTAGGGTTGATTTGCCAGACCCCGAAGGCCCCAACAGCGCCACCAAAGAGCCACTGGCAATATCCAAATCCACCTGCTTGACCGCTTGAAAAGAGCCAAAGGACTTAGAAACGTTTTCAATGGTAATGCCCATAGCACTGCCAGCAATACTCTGGTTTCTCTATAAGATTACCGTAGTTTTGCAGCCTTGTGTCTTTGCCTATGCCTTAGTCAATAGTTCCTCCATCCATCATGGGTGCCACAATTGATTTGCTGAGAGACTTGTCATAGCACCTAGACGCTTGCTAAGATCATGAAGCCCTTTCAAGCCGGGATAGCTCAGTTGGTAGAGCAGAGGACTGAAAATCCTCGTGTCGCCAGTTCGATTCTGGCTCCTGGCATTGTAGGCTCGCCCCGTCTTGTTTCACTACTACCAAGTGCCACGGAAATTGTTGCCGCTCTGGGCCTCCTGCCGTTTTTAGTGGGGCGAAGCCACGAATGTGACTATCCACCCGAAGTGAAGGCATTGCCGGTTTGTACACGAGCGCGCTTAGATGCACAGCAGCCCAGTTTGGCCATTGAACAGGCGGTGCAAGACCTATTGCAATCAGCCCTGGGGATTTATGAGTTGGAACTGACCACTCTCCGATCCCTACAGCCCACCCATATCATTACCCAAGACCAATGCGATGTCTGTGCGGTTACCCTAGCGGATGTACAGCGGGCGATCGCCGAACTCTTTGATCCACCCCCCCAGTTGATTTCACTGCAACCCCATTCCCTGGCGGATGTTTGGCAGGATATTCGGCGAGTTGCTCTTGCCCTTGGGGTTTCTGCTGACCCCCTCCTGGAGTCACTGCACACCAGAATTCAGGCCTGTCAAGCATGGGTGAGCGATCGCCCGCGGCGGCAGGTGGTCACCATTGAATGGATTGACCCCCTCATGACCGGCGGCAACTGGGTTCCAGAATTGATTACCCTAGCGGGGGGTGAAAATGTATTGGGGACAGCGGGAAAACATTCCCCCTATATTGACTGGTCAACACTGCTGGCGATCGATCCAGAGGTGATCATTGTCATGCCCTGTGGCTTTGACCTCGAGCGCACCCGCCAAGAACTCCACCAAGCAGTGCACACCTCTCCCCGGTGGCAACAATTGCGTGCCCTGCAAAGCGGTCAACTGTACATTGTGGATGGCAATGCCTACTTTAATCGCCCCGGCCCGCGCCTAGTGGATTCCCTTGAAATTCTTGTGGAAATTCTCCACCCACCTCAAGAACTGAAGTTTCAGGGCATTGGTTGGCAGCGATATGCCCTAGCTGTGGCAGGATAGCCCATCAAAAATAATAAATCTGAAGAAAAGATAAAAATTTACCGTTGCAGATTTGGCTATTTCGCCTAAGATGGGGGAAACTCAACTGATCTCATTGATCCCCTGCCGTTGTCCCGAATACATCAATAGGCAAACTTCCTATGGCAATTGGTTATTTAGCACTGGTTTTGCATGCTCACCTCCCCTTTGTCCGCCATCCCGAGAGTGACTACGTCTTAGAGGAAGAGTGGCTGTTTGAGGCGATTACCGAAACCTATGTGCCCCTCATCTGGATGTTCGAGGGGCTAAAGCGGGACGGCGTGGACTTCAAAATCACCATGAGTATGACACCGCCGTTGATTTCAATGCTGCGGGATCCCCTGCTGCAGGAACGCTATGATCAGCACTTGGCAAAACTAGAGGAACTGGCGGAGCTAGAGATAGAGCGCAATACCCACAATGGCCACATCCGCTACCTTGCCGAGCACTATGCCCAAGAATTCAACCGCGTGCGGCAAACGTGGGAAAACTACGATCGCGACCTTGTCAAGGCCTTTAAGCAGTTTCAAGACACCAACAACCTGGAAATCATTACCTGTGGTGCCACCCACGGCTACTTGCCCCTCATGAAAATGTACCCTCAAGCGGTGTGGGCACAACTACAGGTGGCCTGTGAACACTATGAACAAACCTTTGGGCGTCCGCCCAAGGGCATCTGGCTACCGGAATGCGCCTACTACGAAGGCCTAGAGCGAATGCTTGCCGATGCTGGTTTGCGCTATTTCATTACCGATGGCCACGGTATTCTCCATGCCCGTCCCCGCCCTCGCTTTGGCACCTATGCCCCGATCTTTACCGAGACAGGGGTTGCTGCCTTTGGTCGCGATCACGAATCCTCGCAGCAGGTATGGTCCTCGGAAGTAGGTTATCCGGGGGATCCCGTCTATCGCGAGTTCTACAAGGACTTGGGTTGGGAAGCAGAGTACGAATACATCAAGCCCTACATCATGCCCAATGGCCAGCGCAAAAATACCGGGATTAAGTACCACAAAATTACCGGGCGCGGTCTTGGTTTAGGGGATAAGCAACTCTATGACCCCTATTGGGCGCGGGAAAAAGCCGCCGAACACGCGGCCAACTTCATGTTTAACCGCGAAAACCAAATTCGTTACCTGTACCACCTAATGCAGCGTCCGCCGATTGTCGTCTCTCCCTACGATGCTGAACTCTACGGCCACTGGTGGTATGAAGGGCCTTGGTTTCTGGACTTTCTCTTCCGCAAAGTTTGGTTTGACCAAGACACCTTTGCCATGATCCACCTGGCAGACTATCTCCGTGCCCATCCCACGCAGCAGGTGTGCCGTCCTTCCCAGTCTAGTTGGGGTTACAAGGGCTTCCATGAATACTGGCTCAACGAGACCAACGCTTGGATTTATCCCCACCTTCACAAAGCTGCCGAGCGGATGATTGAACTGGCCAAGGGAGAGCCGTGGGATGAGCTGAGTTGGCGTGCCCTCAACCAAGCAGCGCGGGAATTACTGCTTGCCCAATCCTCAGACTGGGCGTTTATTATGCGCACTGGCACCATGGTGCCCTATGCAGTTCGCCGCACCCGTAGCCACCTGATGCGCTTCCACAAGCTCTACGATGACATCAAGGCACGAAAGATTGATGCTGGTTGGCTGGAAAAGGTGGAAGCCATTGACAATATCTTTCCGCACATTAACTATCGGGTCTATCGCCCCTTGTAGTCAGGGCAATACTTAAAGAACGCCAAAGCCTTTGCGTTTCTTTTGTTTCTTGGCCTTTTTAGGCGTCTGAGGGCGTCCCCCACGACCCATTGGGTTCATGCCCGGCATCCCCATTCCCGGAAAGCCCCCTTGACCCATCTGCTGCATCAGCGATCGCATGCGTTGGAAATCACTGACCAACTTTGTGACATCGGCCACTTGGTAACCCGAACCTTTGGCAACCCGTTCACGGCGACTGGGGGAGCTAGCGAGAAGTTCAGGATTACGGCGTTCTTCACGGGTCATGGAGTTAATCATGGCTTCCGCCCGCTTGAGTTGCACTTCCCCCTGCTGGAGTTGCTCCGTTGAGATTTTGTTCATGCCGGGAATGAGCTTCATAATTCCCGCAAGGGAACCCATATTTTTAAGTAGGCGCAGTTGTTTAAGAAAGTCATCAAAGTCAAACTGGGCTTCGAGAATTTTGCGGGACATTTTTTCGGCATCGGCCAAGTCCACTGCCTCTTGGGCTTTTTCCACAAGGGTAAGGACATCCCCCATCCCTAAGATGCGAGAGGCCAAACGATCCGGATAAAAAGGCTGGAGCGCCTCGACTTTTTCACCGACCCCAATAAACTTGATGGGTTGTCCGGAAACTTGGCGCACCGAAAGAGCGGCACCGCCGCGTGTATCCCCGTCTAGCTTGGTAAGAATGGCGCCCGTAATCCCCACCTGCTCATGGAAGGCACGGGTGAGATTGGCTGCCTCTTGCCCGGTCATTGCATCCACCACCAAGAGGATTTCGTGGGGTTGCACCGCTTCCTTGATGGCAACCAGTTCTGCCATCATCTCGGCATCAATTTGCAGGCGCCCCGCCGTGTCAATAATCACGGTATCCACACCGAGTTCTTTGGCCTTGGCCACTCCTTGGCGGGCAATTTCCACCGGGCTAACTCCTGTGCCCAGCTCGAACACGGGTACGTCAATTTGTTTACCGAGGGTGATCAACTGGTCAATGGCAGCGGGACGATAAACATCGGTGGCCACCAAAAGGCTGCTGCGCCGTTCTTTGCGCAGGTACAGGGCGAGCTTTGCTGTAGCTGTGGTCTTCCCCGTTCCCTGTAAACCTGCCATAAGAATAATCGTCGGTGGCGGCTCTACGTGAGCAAGGGGACTGTGGGATTCCCCCATTACCTCAACGAGGGCATCGTAAACAATTTTGATAAATTGCTGATCGGGACGAACGCCGGCAATGACCTCCGCGCCGATCGCCCGCTGACGCACATTTTCAATAAAGTCTTTAGCAACTTGGAGATTGACATCGGCCTCCAATAGGGCACGGCGCACTTCCCTAAGAGCTTCTTGGATATTGTTTTCCGTAATTTTGTCTTGACCGCGTAGGGTTTTCCAAGCAGATTCAAGGCGTTCAGCAAGGGCGTCAAACATGGATTACAGCTCAAGGGGCAACAATAGTAATTAAATTAATTGATCTTAGGGGATCTATCCTAGCAAACCGTCCCTCACAAAGAGTCTTTGCACCAGATTCAAGAAAACAACCGTAAGTTGTAATCCCCGGCAAAGTGAGCACCGAAAGTCAACTGTATCCCCTAGGCTTTCACGGTAAGATAAATAGATAAGGGCTAGAAGCTTTTTTCTATAAGGTTCTATGGGGACTGCCTACTAAAGGCGCTGATCGGCGGGAGGTGTCCGATGCTGGTGATCCTCACCCAAAATCAGATTTTACCGTCACAGTCTGTGTGTCAATCCTGCTTGTTTGCCGATCGCCAAGGTCAACCCCGCTGGCAAGCGGGTCAGCTCCGATGCGGGGCACCCCTAGGGAGTACTGCCGAAGCGGGATGTCAGCACTTTCGCTGTCAAATGGGATTTCACTTAGTGGCGGTATCAGAGTTGCCCACTCCACTAGAGCAAGACCCCTGAAGGAGATCGCTGAATGGTTTCTGGCCAAGGGACGGCCATGACCCTTTATTCAACCCTTCTTACAAGGGGTGCGATTGCTCCTAGCGGGAGAGCTACAATACCGCCAAAAACCCCTCAACAGTTGATATTTAACATTGGCGCCACATTTACCGTCTATGGTGCCGCTGAAGGTACCGCGCGGGTCATGCCCTTCGATATTCTGCCGCGTGTCATTCCAGCCCAAGAGTGGCAAGCGCTTGAACGGGGTCTCAGGTAACGCATTGCGGCGCTGAATACATTTATTGCCGATGTCTATGGCGATCAAATGCCCACTGTACCCACATCCCTATTGCCTAGCCCACCCTTTCGCTGTCGCGCGTGCCTACCCTTCTGGGAGATGAAATCGTGGGCTGCCATATGGACTTACATATATTCCGGACGGCAAGGAGATTGATGTCCCTCCTGGTGGCCTGATGGGGATGGCAATGTAGCGTGGCTCATTGGTGGTGAATTCGTCCCAAGGGGAGGGAGCAAGGAGAGTTGGTTACTCAATGAGTAGAGCTGTCTTGTGGAAACATAGGATGCTAGCGGTAACGCACCACCTATGTTAAACAATTATTAGCTATTAGCCAACGCTGATCGGTGAACTTAGCCTAAACTTGCTGAGGTATTGAAGGAATTTAAGCGCATGAATGAATTTGAGACATCCCCCCCCACAGAAACCACCCATACGGAAAAGCCTATTTTTGAACCAACGCCGGCGCCAGCACCCCTAGCGGAACGGGAGCAGACCACAACCCCCCAGGCAGGTGGTCTCACGGATGAACAGTGGCAACAGGCACGGGAAAAACTCTACTGGCTCCTCACCGTCTTCCCCGATCAGGTCAGTGCATTTCTAGGGGAATACAAGCAACCCCTGCGCACCCTGCTGATTATTCTTGCCACCATTCCCTTTGTGGCACTGGCGGTTGCTATTCTAGAGGTGGTGAACGCTATTCCCCTCTTGGAACCAACCTGTGAACTGGTGGGCTTTGGCTATACGTGCTGGTTTCTCTATCGCTATGTCCTCTTTGAGTCAGGCCGCCGCGAATTGGGTCAAAAGATCAACGAGTATAAAGCTCGCATCCTGGGAAGTGAAAGCGGCAGTTCTTCCTAAGGGAATTCATGCGGCTGCACTACCTCCAGCACGTGCCCTTTAAGACTCCCGCGTACATTGCACAGTGGGCGATCGCCCGTGGTTTAGTTATCTCGATGCAGACGAGTCGCTCCCAGCTTTGACTTAGTGCGCGGCAAGCCTCGCTCTACCGCTGCGTGGGCACAAGCTAACAGGCCGGGGAGGATGTCAAGGTGCTCCATTGGCACAGCAATGTGTTTAGCCTCCCCCCGAAGGCAATTCCCCTTGCCAAAAGTGCCACCTGTCCGCAGCAGGGATTCCGTTGGGGCGATCGCGTTATTGGTCTTCAATTCACCTAGAAGTGATCCCCGCCGGCCTTGGGGAGTTAATTCAGCACTGTCAGCACGAGCTGGTGCTTAGTCCCTACATTCAATCAGCGACAGCAATTGAAGCCCAAGCGCCACAAACAGCCCTTTTAACCCCCTATCTGGAACGTTTACTTGACCGCTGGATTGGGCAGTGATCATTACTAGTCGGCAGAATCCCTTGGTGCGCTCGATCCGCAAGCTGCACCACCGCAAATATCGCCAAGGGCACTTGCTTTTGGAGGGCACTCACCTGCTACAGGAAGCCCTAGCCGCCGGCTACCGTTTTTCAGTGGTTTGCTACACGGCGTCTTGGCAAGCGAAGCAATCCTCAGCATTTTGGCAACAGGTTCTCCACAGGAGCGATCGCGCCGTTGAAGTCAGTGATGAAGTGCTTGCCGCCCTTTGTACAACAATAACCCCCGACGGCGTGATAGCTGTAGTCAACTATGTTCCTTCCTCTACATTGCCCCTAAAGGGGTTAGGCCTGTGTTTAGTGACACTTCAGGATCCCGGTAACTTGGGAACGATTATTCGTACTGCTGCCGCAGTGGGGGTTGAGGGACTATTGCTGACTCCCGATTGTGTGGACATCACCCATCCAAAAGTGTTACGTGCCAGTGCTGGCCAATGGTTTCGCCTACCCATGCAAACCGTTACCGATGGCTTGGCAACTCTCAAGGCCTACCAAGCCCAAGGATGGCAAGTTGTCGTCACACTCCCAACCGCACCGCTGATCTACTGGCAAGCGGATTTTCGTCAACCCACGTTGCTCGTCATGGGAAATGAGGGCCAAGGGCTGCCCCCGGCCTACCATGACACTACATTTACTGCGGTGCGGATTCCTCAGAAACCAAACGTCGAATCCCTGAATGTAGCGATCGCTACAGCAGTGCTCTTGTACGAAGTCTATCGTCAACGCTGGTTGGACTAAACCACAAAGAAGTTGAGAACGCCCACCACCAGCACCAGGGCAATCCATAGCCCGGAGCCAAGGAAAATTAACTGCTTTGAGCGATCCCAGTCTTGGGGCGAGGCAAAGGCCACTGGCACACCCACCACCATCACAAAGGACAGGATGACAAGGGCAGCAAGAGCCAGTTGAAACAGAATCGTCATTGTTGCTAACTCCCAAATCTTATCAGCGGCAATAGTAGCGAAGTGGCTACCTCTGAAGTAGCATTATCTCCCATTTCTTGACCCTAAACTACTGCCAGCCCTGATCTAGCCACGATCGCGGATCGACGCACTCGCCATTGACATAGAGTCCCCAGTGGAGATGCGGCCCTGTGGAGGCACCCGTATTGCCCACAGTGCCAATGACTTGCCCTGCCTCCACCATCTGTCCCTCTTGAACGCGAATTTGATCAAGGTGCAGGTAAATCGTCAGCACCCCTTGTCCGTGATCAATACCCACGGTGTTGCCGTGGATGAGAAACCCTTGGGATTCTCGCCCCACTAAGGCTACACGTCCTCGCTGAGCGGCCACTACAGGTGATCCCTTTGGCCCTGCATAGTCAACGCCGCGGTGGAAGTAATCCCTGGCAAAAACGCCGTTGTAATAGCGCCGCACGCCGTAGGGTGTGGTCACAGGCCCACTGTTGGGGCGACGAAAGGCACCTCGCCAGAGTTTTTCAGGCGTAACCAAAGCCTTAAAGGCCTCCACCCGATCAAATTCAAAATCGGTTCCTGAGGAATCTTTGCCCGGCGGCAGCCAAATGCGTTGCACAGGAAACGAGCGATCGCCCACCCACAGGAACATATTGCGGGTTTCATTTCCTGCCCGAACCACCAATGAACGGCGACCCGCTGGCTGGAGCGGTGTTGTGGCCACAAAAGCCCGCCATTGCTGTGGGCCAATGGAAAATACCGGCAGGGCTTTGCCGGCTACCTCGACAGTCGGCTGCTCTGCAGCGTTGACCACAATGGCGAGCGTATCTCCCAAAGTAGCGCGATCGGGACTCACAGTAACCGTGAGGGGAATGGTGACCTGACTACTGGCGGGCACAACAGTGAGGGTGACGATGGCGGGTACCAGCCAAGGCAGGAGGCGATCGCGCATAGTTTTAGCAGCCAATGAGACCCAAGAATAGGGGGCAGTGTTCCAAGAAGTTCACTTAAGAAAGCCGCCAGTCAATTTGCCGACGGCTGTACCACTAGCCCCTGATTTTAAGACACCTTAACGGCGGCGGGGCACTTTCGCTAAGTAGTCAATATCAGCTGCGCGCAATTGTTGAGCATAGCGCGCCTTGGGTGCGATCGCTGCTGCCAAATCGCGGTATTTGCGCGGGTCGCCCTCCGGCAGTCGCCGCTCTTGGAACTTGCGATCGTAGAACTTCTCCAAGGTAAACCGCCAATCGGTCTTGGTGGTGCCTACTTTGTCGCGATATTCAAAGCCATAGCGCGGTGTCACAAGGTTAAAGGGACGCCCCTCCATCCGCTTGCGCTGGTAGGGCACCGTAAAGTCCCCAAAAGCATTGGTGTATTCCTCACTGTCGAGGAGGGCATCCACAAAACCATGGAAGCCAAGGGTGCCGATCTTAATTGACCAGGCAATTTTTTCCTCGTTGTTGTAGGCACTGCGCCCCAAGAAACGCCGCAGACAGACATCCACCAAGCGGTAGTTGTCGTTCACCGCCACTACCGTATTGTAGAAGCGCTCCGATTTTGCCAGACCGCGAATAAAGTCCCGCACGGTAATCACCCGATTCACCAATTGGGACTCTAGGGTGACCTGACGATTAAAGGCTAAGGTGGCGTGCTCACTGAAGACCTGCCGATAGCAGGCCCAGATCACCTCGCGGATTTCCGGGTAGGAAGTCGCATCCTCAAGACGATAGATATAGGGGGTATCTTCGTTTTGATCGGCAATGCCAAAACTAGCGACGCGGTGGTTTTGAGTCGTGGGCTTGTAGGCGAGTAGAGGTAAGTCCATGGATCTCTCCCAAGTTAAAGAGTGAAACAACAGCTAGAATAGCTAGCGCAGCGGAAAGGGGGCTGTGGGGTTAATTGAAACGGGCACCTGCGGGCGATCGCGCCGAGTCATATCGGGGATTTGCACATTGGCGGTGGACACCGGCTTGAATTGCAGCGGTGTCACCTTGACCGACCGTGCCATCTCCAAGAAATTGCGAATGTCGCCCCACTTGTAGCGGCTGCTTTCTAACTTATCGCGCCAGTAGTCACTATAGCGAGGCGTCACTAGGTTAAAGGGGCGATCCTTATACCGGCGCCGCTGGTAGGGCACGGTGTTATCGCCAAAATTTTGCGTATATTCGTCACTGTCCACAAGGGTATCCACAAATTTCTGCCAACCATCGGTGGCAATGCGAATAGACCACGCCAGTTCTTCTTGTTTATTGTAGGGCGCCCGCCCAAGGAGCCGCTTCAGGGCGATTTCCACGAGGCGATAGTTGGAGTTGGTCTCCACCACCAAGCGGCGGAACGTCTCCGATTTGGCCAAGCCGCGAATAAAATCCCGCACCGAAATAGTACGGTTGGCCAGTTGTGACTCCAAATGGGGCTGGCGGGTACTTTTGAGGACAACATGTTCGCTGAACACTTGGCGATAGGCAGCCCAAATCAGTTCATCAATATCCGACTGATCCACTGCATCCTCTAAGGAATAGCGCCAAGGGGTTTCTTCATTGGGAACCTCATAGCCCGGTACCCGTTGATTTTGGGAACTGGGGGGATAGCTCAGCAAGGGAATCGTCATGGCTTACACCTTTGGTTGAGAGGGTAAATAACGGTAGGGCAAGGCAACAGGCACAGGTTTGACGGGGGTAGGTGGCAAATCCCGCTCTTGGGCTGTGTTAGGCACCTTCACCAAGCTTGAGGTAGCCCGTGCCACATAGCGTTGAGTCTCAAGTGTCGGCACCACAATTGAACGCGCCATAGAGAGGAAATTGGCCGGAATCGCCCCTCGGATAATTTGCTTGTCGAGTGGCCCTGTGGCGTAGTAGCGCACCTGATAGTAAGAACGGCCACTGAGGGACATTTCCTTGTTGCGCCAGTAGTCGCTGTAGCGGGGATTAACAAGGTTAAAAGGACGCGCCATGCGCCGCCGCCGTTGGTAGGGGACAATGTCGGCACCAAAGTTTTGCTGGTACTCTTCGCTGTCCACAAGGGCATCAATAAATCCTTCTAGGCCACGGGTGGCTAAAATAATTGACCACGCAATCTGCTCTTGCCGACCATAGGTGGGGCGGCCAAGGAAGCGCTTAAAGGAGAGATCCACAAGGCGGTAGTTGGAATTGACTGCCGCTACTTGCTCTCGATAGACCGCTGACTTACCCAAGCCACGGATGAAATCCCGAACGGAAATGGCACGGTTGCGCAGTTGGGATTCTAGGAAAGGCTGGCGGTAGGAGGCCAAAATCAGGTGCTCACTAAAAATTTGGCGATAGGCTGCCCAAATTAAGGCATCCACGTCTGCGGCATCGGTGGCATCGGTGAGGCGGTAGATGACCGGATCATCCTCGGCGGGGACTTCATAACTGACCACCCGCTGGTCAAGGGTTCTGGGCTTCACAGCCAGCAAGGGTAACGACATAACTTTCCAATCCTTTTAGATGTGCATGGACAGATAGTCCCTCTGGAGGGCAAGCTGACAACGGGAACGCACCACAATGTCGGGGTCGCGATCGCCCAAGTGCTTCAGGAGTGAACACACAGCCTCCCGAAGAGCACGGGCAGCCGCCTGCTGATATAAGTGGTCAAGGGCAACGCCCACAGCATAGCGAACTGCCCAATCCGCTGCTTCACTGTTGCGCTGAAGAACCGTGAGTGCTTCCCTTAATTGAGCCTCTCTTGCCGTCTCCTCAGGAATTAACTGCCAGCGCAGCGTTCCCAGGGCCTTGGTCGCCGCACGGCGAACACTGGGGGCAAAATCCGACTGCGCAGCAGCCAATAAGACCCGCAGGGCGGCGGGATGACCAATACTTCCCAAGACACGCACCCCATAGGCACGGGCACCGTAGTTGTAGCCATCCAACTGGGCCAGCAGTGGCTCGACCACGGCATCCCCAAGGGCAATGAGGCCTTCCACAGCAGCTTGGGCAGCGGCGGGGTTGTTGTACCCCAAAACGGCAATCAGCGTCGGAATGGCAGCGGTGTCTTTCTGTTGGGCAAGCTGAATCACAGCCTCGCGAAGCGCCGAGGCAGAGGAGGCCGTCTCAACGGCATGGATATAGGCAAGGAGATTACTCACAGCAGTTGATCCAATCCTTGAAAAAGGGAGAGGGTCTGTTCCGCCGGGGCAGCCTGATGTAGTTGCTTGCTGAGGATGCCGTGGAGGGCAATGAGCTTAAAGCTGGCCTCAACACCCGCCTGCAAAATGGCCTCTGCTGCGGGCAGATACCCCATTGCTCCCAGATCGAGAAGCGCTGTCCGCCGCAGTTGCACATCCTCACTTTCGAGCGCTGCCAAGAGGCGATCGCCATATTCCGCTGCTCCCGTCAGTTGAAAAAGTGCCCGTGCAGTGGCCAATTGCACTCGCGGCATCTCATGGGTCAGGAACGGCTCGATCAGGGGAATTGCTTCGGTGGCACCGAGCTGACCCAAGCTTTCCATCACAGCTTCCACCGGCTGCACCAGATGAGGGCGACCGGGCACTGGCCGCGCCATGGCTACACCACCTTCTAGGAGCGCTTGCAGGGGCGCGATCGCTCGGGGATCTCCCAGTTGACCAAGAGCAATGGCCGCGGCTTCACGGACATAAAAATCCTCGCAGTGCAAGCACTCAATTAAGGCAGGGACGGCTTGGCGATCGCCCAACCTGCCCAAGGCACGGGCTGCATTTCGCCGCAGGGGGTATCCCCCCAATTCCGTGCGATCGGCCTCATCGGCCAAAGCCCCAATCAAGGCATTGACAATGGCCTGCCGCTCTGCTGCCGTTGCCGTTTCCAAACCAAACTTTCCCAACCACCATGCCGCGTAGTAGCGGAGACCGGGATCTGTCCCCTGAAGCTGTGCCAGCATTTGGGGCACTGTAAGCTGTACCGGTTCGGAGACCGCCGTCATTCCCTCTCCCGACATCAATACTTACGAGGCAACCACTGGGGTAATGGAAACGATTTTGCCCCCCATGCGGGTAATGCGCTGCATCTCTTCATTCATGCGGTTGTAGGGCACCGTAATAAAAGTACTACCGCTGCGGCGAATTGGAAACCCCATTTTGTCGGTTTCTTCGTTTTGACGCAGACCCACAACCTCGTAGCGGAAAACGCGAGCGCCGGAGGGACTAAGGGCAGCACTTCCAGACGCAGTTTGACCAAACATGACACCTGACTCCCAATCTCAAAAGAACGCTAAGCAAAATTTCTAGGCAGGATTGACACTGATAATGCGAGCACCTGTGCGCTGAAGCTGCTGCATTTTGCTCGACAGTTGCTCATAGGGCACCAAGAAAGCGGTACTGCTGCGGCGCACCCCCGGATAGCCCGGTTGGCGAATGCCCGCCACTTCAATGCGATAGACGCGGCCACTTTCACCAAAGGAACCACCCAAGCAAGCCCGTGGGGGAACATCGGCACTGGGGGTGTAGTAGGCAAAGGCAGTATCGCTACTCGAAGGCGGCACCACTGTATTGGGACGGTTGGTGGCCAAATCCCGTGCTAGGCGGGACATCCTGCCTTCTGCTTGGGCGCGATCGCTATTGGCATAGCCGCGATAGAGACGAAACATGCGGTTAAAGCCAACGGTTTTTTGCCCCGGCTGGGTATTAAAGCCACGATAGTAGGGCACTACCCAATCCCCAAAGCTATTGGTGTACTCAGGGGAATCAATGTAGGAGTCGATGTCGGCATCAAAACCCTCATTTTCATATAGATCTAGGTGAAAGATCACTTCCGACTCATCGTAGGGTGCCCGCCCCAACAAATGCTTATAGTTCAGTTCAATGACACGGGTTTGAAAATTGCCGTAGAGAAACTTCTCTTTGTAGAGTTCCGACTTGGCCACTGCGCGCACAAATTCCCGCACGGTAATTTTGCCATTGCGCAACAGTGACTCCGCACTCACCAAACGCTCCGATGCCATGATGTAGTCATTGCCTAAGACCTGACGGTAAACGGCACGGATGACCGTCTCTAGATCTTCCTCGCTCCAGTTGGCACGCAGCTCCACTCGCGGAGCATCACTGAAGGCGGAGGTACCCAAGCGCGAAGCAGCAGCAGTAATAGCCACGGTACAAACTCCTAAAATATCAAGGGTACAAACAAGCCCGGTGTTGTAAACAAAGGGTCAGCCCAACGCCGACAACATCTGCTTACCTCACCGGGCAACAAAAGGAAACGCCTATTAGCTGAGGGCGTTAATGGCGTAGTCGATGTAGGCGTTGGCTTCCACCGCAGCTTGGCCGGTCAAGCCATGATTGGCTTTGATGTATTTCAGAGCCTCGATGTACCAGCTTGGGGAAAGATCAAACGTGCTGTTGATTTCCGACAAGCCAGCAATGAGGTACTCATCCATCGGACCGGTGCCCCCCGCAACGAGGCAGTAGGTCACCATCCGCAGGTAGTAGCCAATGTCACGGGCGCACTTGGCTTTGCCTTCGGGGGTCGAGGCATACTGAGGGCCTTGCATAGTGGTGGTGTAGGGGAATTTTTGGTACACCGCTTGAGCTGCGCCGTCAATCAGGCTCTGAGCATTGTTGGTCAGGGCGCGAGCGGCTTCCAGGCTGGCCACAGCGCGCTTGAAGCGACCGTCAACCGCTTGCAGTTCGGTGTTGCTCAGGAAACGACCTTGGGTATCGGCGGCGGCAATGGCTTCAGTAATCGGCGTTCTCATGGATAAAGTATCTCCCTAAAAAGTGTGCGTGTTCAGAACGGTCAAAGTTAAAGAATGTCAAAGGTGTGTTAGGCAACAGCGGCAGCGGCACGGTCAAAGTAGCCAGCAATTTCGGACATTAGGGCGCTGCAATCGCCAGGGGTGATGCCGTTGGGATCATTGGCGATCGCGATCGCCGCCTCTTTCATTTTTTGAATGGCCACCGCCACGGAGGAACCGGGCGTACCGAGGGCTTGGTAGGTTTCGCGCAGACCGTTCAAGCAGCGATCATCGAGCACGCTGGAGTCACCCGCCAAAATGGCGTAGGTCACATAGCGCAAGATGATTTCCATATCGCGCAAGCAAGCAGCCATGCGACGGTTGGTGTAAGCGTTCCCACCGGGTTGGATCAGTTGGGGTTGCTCTGCAAACAGGGCACGAGCAGCGTTGGTAACAATTGTGGAGGCATTGCTGGTGATGCGGTTAACGGCATCCAGACGCTTATTGCCTTCTTTCACCAAGTTGGACAGGGCATCGAACTGGGCGTTGGTGAGGAATTCACCGCGGGCATCGGCCTGAGCGACAACTTTGGCAAATGCATCTAGCATGGATCAATTCTCCTTAAAGTTTGTTAAAGAAGTGAGACCTTCTTGACATTCCTAACCCCAGAGATGAGGCAGGATTCTTAGGGGGCTGATCGGCAACTCCCTAAAGGCTGTGCCAAGCAACCTGAGAGCGACCAAGCTGATCCTTGGTGTGTTTTTAACAGACGCGCAACGCTCTTGGGCGTGCCGGAAAGGTCTAACGGTCACTGATGGGTTGTTCCGCAAAGGAGTCTAGGAAACAACAGCAGTGTTGTTAAACCCTTCCGCTATTTCTTATACAATGCGGTGGGAAACCTGTTTCGCCGTAGTTATTAATTTGTAAAATACTTTTGTGAGATAAATTAAGGTTCTGGCGATCGCCATAAAATTAGTGCGATTTATCCTAAGTTTTTCCTAAGTTTTGTGAAGTTTCTTTAACATTATTCTCAGGAAGTGACGATCCCCATGAGTGAACCGTTGCAATTTAGCTTATTTGACACTCCCCCAGAGGCAGAATCTGCGCCAGCAACGCCCCTCGATGCTGCCACCTACGATCAAATTCCCCTGCGCGCCGAGGTGCCTATCCCTGCCGGGACCTACCGTGACTTGGAAGCACTGGCGGCGCATTGTCAGCAGTGTCAGCGCTGTGGCCTAGCAACCACCCGTACCCATGTGGTGATTAGCCGTGGCAATCCTACCGCCAAGCTGATGATTATTGGTGAAGGCCCTGGCCAGTCAGAGGACGAAACCGGCCGCCCCTTTGTGGGCAAGGCGGGGCAACTCCTCGATAAAATCCTTGCTTCGGTCAATCTGGACAGTGAACGGGATGCCTATATTTGCAACATTGTGAAGTGCCGTCCCCCCGGCAACCGCGTCCCAACACCAGTTGAAGCAGCAGCCTGTTTGCCCTATTTACTGGAGCAGATTCGCTTGGTGAATCCCCGCATTATTCTGCTGGCGGGGGCCACGGCTGTATCTGGCTTACTGAAAGATAATCGGGGAATTACTAAAATTCGGGGCCAGTGGATTGAATGGCAAGGACGCTGGTGTATGCCCATTTTCCACCCGGCGTATCTATTGCGCAATAACTCACGGGAGCCGGGCAGCCCTAAGTGGTTAACCTGGCAGGATATCCAAGCGGTGCGCGATCGCCTCCGCCAACTCGATTCTTAGATTACTCCTGACGGGGGGGATGTTCCTGTAGATAGCGCAGCCAAAGTTCCGAAAGTTCCCGCGCCTGCTGCTCCTTCTCATTAATAATGTGGTACATTCGCCGCGGCCGACCGCGACCTTCCACCTTCTTCCAATAACCGCCAATAATCCCCTCATCCTCTAGGAATTTGAGGGCACTGTAAAGAACTGTATCGGAAAGGCGATACAGGGGATACTCGTTTTCAATGGCTTGGATCAGCGCCGTGCCATAGGAATCCCCCTTTTCCACAAGGGTATAGAGCACATAGCACACGGCAACTTCCTTGCTCAGGTAAACTGGCGGTGGCTGGCGGAAAAAGGTGTAGATATCTTCTAGTTTCATAACCTTATCCTCAGCAATGGACTACTGTCCCCGAAAGCTCTTCAGATTATCAGAGGATTTGGATGCAGCTCTGTTGCTCCAAACGCTGGGAAACACAAGGACTCCCCCCTTAATGTCAGTACTTTCCTCTGGCCTCATATTGCGCATGAAAGTCACTAAGTATTTATCGCTACCAAGACTCCAATCTTGTCTTGCAGCCCTTTTCTTAAATATCGGGTAGAGAAAGGAAAGAGAATTCTCTCCCCTATGGGCTTTCACGATGTTGAGCGTGTGTCATTTTTGTGAAAAGGGCTGTACTTCTGATTTTAGGAAGTTTGAGAGAAAAGTGTTCTTTGCATCATAGAGTCCGCAGTTAGCAAAAATCAAGTCATGGACTTGTTGCAGATTGATCTTAAGGGCAATCGTGAGCAAGATTTCTTAACAAAAATTCACGATGAATCTGCCAGCGTCGGCCATTGTGCACCAGCAGTGTTAGGTGAGATACCCAACAGCGGGCAGCAAAGGATTGTTCTTGAAAGTCTGCCCAAGCATGGTGAAAGTTTTCCTTGGTTAAGTCCCGAAAGGCAATTGTCATGTGGGGGGTAAAGGGGTGCCGTTGCGTGGGGGGGAGGTTCAGGGGCTGCGCTACTGCTTTGACGAGATCCGCTTGTAGGGTCTTGAGCGCCGGAGTCGGTGCCACGTGAATATAAATGACGCGGGGAGGAAAGGCGGCAAAGCCGTCAAGGATCAATTCCACCGGAGCGGCTTGATGGGAAAAGGCTTCTAGGGCTTGCTCAAGATCTCCTACCCCTGCATCTGGCCACCAAAAGGGGGGATAGAGGGTGACATGGGGGGGAGAGCGCAGTGCCGCTTGGCTCTGGTAGCGATCGCAACAATACTGCTTGAGACGGGTCACCTGCTCCTGAATTTTGGCATCGGGCAACAAAGCAATAAAGTAATGCCGCCGCTTCATTAGCGTTGAGCCACCATTGTCCAATGGCGATCGGAGGTGAGCGTCACTTGCCACTGCCGCGGCAGTTGCGGCAATGTTCTCACAACATTACTCATTTCCATCAAAGTTAGCGCCGCATGGAGGGAAGCGGCAAAGAGTTGCCGCTGTTCAGGGGTGTCCTGACCAGCATACTGGTCAACGAGGGCTTGCAGGTCAGCCCCTGTGTTTGGACGACACAGATCACGGATAAAGAGGGTTCCTTGGGGACGCAGCACCCGCAGCATTTCTGCCAAGGCAGGTTGAGGATTGGCTAAGTGATGGATAAGGCTATTGCTGATCACCACATCAAAACTTGCGGCAGCAAAGGGCAGGGCTTTGGCATCCCCTTGAATAAAGCGCAATTGGGGACTATGGTGCCGCGCGATCGCCAGCATAGCCGGACTGAGATCAATTCCCGTCAGTTGCCAATGGGGATAGCGTTGGTGCAACACTTGTAGAATCCGCCCTGTCCCCGTTCCCACATCCAAAACCTGGAGGGGTTGCTCAACATTGGGTAAAACGGCGGCTAGATCTTCACAGAAGGCGATATTGACAGCAGTAAAATCCATTGCGTCGTAGGCAGCAGCCGTTTCTGGCGTCTCCATGACTTCCGGTTCTAAGATACGTTGCAGAGTCATAGAGAGTGCCTATAGACCTGTGGCCGATCGCCCCTGCTTGGGTAAGCGCACAAAGACAAAGTAGCTCAAATAGAGCATGTAAATTACAAGGCCAACCGCTGCAAAGAAGCCAAGGGTACCGGCGCGGGCTTGGGGGTGAAAAATCTCCTTGAACATCAGGGGTGGCTCTAGCCAGACTTGGCAACTGGGGGTCTGAACGGCACCCGCCACAAACGCACAGTGTAGATAAAAGGTCTGACCTAGGGCGGCAAGGACACAGTAGAGCGTGATTGCCCAGCGCCAACTACTAAAGACTTGACCTAGGAGGTCTTGGCGATCGCTAATTTCCTCATTGAGATCGACCCAAAACCAGAGGCTAATGGGAATCAGGACCAAAGCCATGAATCCTGTGACATAGGCTACTGGCCACTGCGGCATCATCAAATACACCGTAATCGCCAAGAGGCTGGACACCCGCCAGTAGATAATCAGCAGTTGAGTAATGGCCGGCACGTTTTTAGCCGTTGACCACAGGAGCAGGATCAAGGGAATGACCACCGTAAAGAGGACTGCAAGGCGGTAGTCCATCCACACCAGCGATCGCAAAAGTTCCAAGGACATGACAGGCCACTCACCCAAGGGCAACGGTTCTATTATTAGGGATTGCCTTCACAGGGCACAAGGCACTAAAGGGATCGCACCCGCTCATACCAACGCATGAGAATGGCCGCTAACTTTCGGGAATCATGGCGCACTGTGGGTGTGGATTCATCCATCACATCGGCTAAGATTAGGCGGCAGTTTTGGCGGGCAAGTTCCTCGCGATCAATGGCCACAGGTGCACTGCCCTGCTGCGCATAGCGTTCAAGGTGAGCAGCACTGGGGGGATATTTTTGCACCAGCACCGCATCAAACAGGCGATCGCCCGTCACAGCATCGAGAGCGCGCACATGATCACTGACGGTATAGCCCTCGGTCTCCCCCGGCTGCGTCATAATGTTGCAGACATAGACACAGGGGCATTGGCGCTCCGCCAGGGCTTGGGCAATTTCAGGCACCAAGAGATTGGGAATAATACTGGTGTAGAGGCTACCAGGGCCAAGGATAATGTAGTCGGCTTCGCGCAGGGCTTGAATGGCTCGCGGCAAAGCTTTGGGGGCAGGGGGCGAGCAGCCAATTTCTACAATTTTGCCGCGGGCGGCCGTAATGTTTGATTCCCCGTGAATCAAGCGACCATCGGCTAGGCGTGCCCACAGGGTCATATCCGTCAGCGTGGCTGGTAGCACCTGACCGCGAATAGCCAAGACCGCTGAACTGGTGGCGATCGCCTGCTCCAGATCACCTGTGATATTCGTCATGGCCGTCAGGAATAAATTGCCAAAGCTGTGCCCGGCCAAGCCGTCTCCGGCTTCAAAGCGGTACTGAAAAAGCTCGGTGACGATTTTCTCTTCATCTGCTAGGGCTGCCAAGCAGTTGCGAATATCCCCCGGCGGCAGCACCCCAATTTCCCGCCGCAGTCGTCCAGAGGAGCCGCCATCGTCGGCCATTGTTACAATGGCAGTGATATTGGAACTATAGAGCTTCAGTCCGCGTAGGAGCGTTGACAGCCCCGTCCCACCACCAATGGCAACAATTTTCGGTCCTCGCCCCAAGCGCCGATGGATAAGGAGTCGCTCCACAAGGGTTTTATCGTCCTCTGGCAGGAGGACTTCTGTAATCGAACCCAGAGTACGGGCATACCCCCAAGCAATAAGTGCTAAGCCCCCAAAGAGGAGCAAGGGGCCACTGACATAACTCGGTACAAAACGAGCCACACTCTGGAGAAACTGCTCCAGAAATTGCAAAAAGTAGAAAATCGGGGTGAGGTTAATGCTAATGGCAAAGCCAAGGCTGGCTAGCAAGACACCCACCGCACTGATGAGCAGCCATCGTTTGACCAGTAGCCCAGGGAGAAGCCATTGAGACCACAGACGGATTTTCCGACGTGCCGGACGCAGCTTTGCTGAGAGTTGTTGAGCCTTATTCGCTCTCCTCATCCGGATCGATACCCAAATAGGTTTTGCTGAGATAGCGAGCAAGACGCCGGAGGGGGTTAGCTATCCGTTTTTTGTGTTCAGCGTGCTCCCTATTGACAGGAACGCCTAGAATTTCTGAAAATTCATCATCACTCATTTCCCCTGCCTGATGTTGAGCAAAGGAGTCTATCACCTGCACTAGTTCCTCAGTGGAAAATTCAAAGCCATGCTGACTGGCAAAATCCACCACTTTCGGCGCCATTTCTCCCCGCAGCGCTGCTAATTCTTCGGCATCCAGTTCGGCAGCCCCACTAATGTTGCCATCGCCTACCCCCAGAAGGTTTTCCAATTCGTCCCGCAGTTTGGCATCCTCCGCGGTCTTTTGCATGAATGCTAGCACCTGTGCCGTGGCCATAGGCCTCCTTCCCCTGCTCAGTTGATGTCTGCACAAACCGATTGGATTATAGCATTCTCTGGCGAGAGCATTTTTAGGCAACACTTTTTAAGAATGGCACCTCCACGACTTGGGCAGCGACCTTCTCTGGCGTATGCAGCGTTAACCCCACACCGCCCACTTTGGTGCGCACATAGCCGAGGCCAAAAGCTCCCCGCTTGAGGGAGGTACAACTCGTGAGCAGCCCCACTTTTTCACCCTCCAAGAGTAGGGGGGTAGGTGGGGTGACTGCCGCACTTAATTCCAGACCCCAAAGATATTGTTTGACGCCTTGATAGGTCTTTAGGCGAGCAATTGTTTCCTGGCCAATATAACAGCCCTTGTTAAAAGAAATGGTGTGCCCCAGCCGCGCTTCGAGGGGGTTGTACTCTTCTGTCAGTTCGGCATCGGCAGCGGGGCGACCCTGACGAATGCGCAGGTGCTCCCAGTCGGCATCAGTAAGTTGGGGATAGGGATCGAGTAAATTGGCAAGGGGGCGATCGCTCCAAAGGGTCAAACCGGGAATGACGAGGCCACTGGTGGCCGCAAGGGTTAGGGGAGCACCTTCGTGGCTAATAGTGACGTGATCATAGGCATTGGCCAATGCGCCTAGGCCAAACTGGGCAGTAATTTTTTCAGCGGCATCCCCAAAAACCCGATAGCAGTGGCTCTCAGCGGTGCGATCGCTCACCTGAACATCGTCCCCAAAGAAGATGTACTTATCAAACCATTTCAGGAGAAACTCGCGGCGCTGCGGAGATACCAAGAGATCCACCCACTCTTGATGAACAAGGAGGGTGGCAAGATCAAGGGTGCGAGCGGTCGAGGTCAGGAAAACGGTGTCAGCCCCTTGGCCGGGTTGCAAGACAAGGCAGTTATTGGAGCTTTGATTGTGCAAAAACTTCAGGCGATCGCGCCCCGTGAGGCGTAGGCGTCCCCAATGACTGCAATCATAGACTGCACCACCTGTAGAGACCGTTTCCAGAAGATCTGTCATTCTTTTACTCCCAAAAGAAGTAAGTCCCGCTCAAGGAGCGATCGCACCGCCGCAAGATTCAACTCCGGTTGCTCAGCTAATAACTCAGCCACGGTTTTTTGACCCGTCGCATCGGTTAGAAATTGCTGCTCAGCAGGCGTGAGGTGAATCACCTCATAGTGGCAGTTGAAGACGCAGGCTCCCGGCCAACCCTCCAAGCAGGGGTGGCGCCACGGCAGGGCAGCCAAGAGTCCGGCATCGTCGGACCAATCGTGACGGGGCAGCGGCGGCTTGGCCAAGAAGAACTCAAAGTGAGTCATTGCCTCAGGGTCAAGGCATTCAATGAGCTGATACTGCTGAATGGGGGTCAATTGCTGTGCCCGTTGCAACAGTTCCGGCTGAGTGCCCAACAATCGCTCCAGCCGCCAGACTTGGGGATTGGAAAAGCCAACAAACTCCAAGCCAGAGGCAGCAATCAGCTCAAAGAGGCTGGCGATCGTGTAGTCAATTTCTTGGGGGTGCACATACATATCGGCAAAGCATTCATCCCGCTGATTGTCAAGGCTCCAGCGTTCCTGCTCGCGCTTTTTCAGACGATTATTCGCGGGCAATGCAGCAAAGAGCTGCCGACCAATGGCCACCCCTTGGCGATAGTTGTGGCGATCGCGCCCCAAAAGGAGGGCAATAGCCTGCTGCATCAGCTTAATTTCCCAGCGACCGCGTTCCCCATAGACAAAGATATGCAAAATACCACCGGGGGCAAGAACATTGGCCAGCGCTTGAATCCCCCGCTGGGGGTCTGGCAGGTGGTGCAGTACGCCGACGCAGTTAATCATCTGAAACGCCTGCCCCAATTGAGCCACATCCTCTAAACTCAGGTGGTGAAATTGCACGTTGGTAGCGCCGGAGCGGCGGCAGCGTTCCTGGGCAATTTCCAAAGCACCTTCACTGACATCTAAAGCAGTAATCCTTGCCTGCGGATTCAAGTGGGCTAGGTACTCTGTTCCCACACCGGTGCCGCAGCCGGCATCGAGGATGGCCACGTCCAATCGGGAGGGATAGCGTCCTGTGCAAAAGCTATAGGCTGCCGGCCAAGACCAGCGCCAGTTGTACCCCGGTGGCGGTTCATCGAGCAGGGGTGCTGGGGGAAAGGGGTAGGTATTGTACAGTTGCCGCACAGCAGCGGTAATTTCAGCCGCCGAGGTCATGATTGCTCCCTTTGAGATAAGCGTCGTAAGAACTCGCGGGTGGTGGCTTCTGGGTCAGCCGCTTCCATAATGGCGCGGACAACGGCCACCTGAGTTGCCCCTGCTTGAATAACGTCATCAATGTTACTCAGGTCAATTCCCCCAATGGCAAACTGGGGCATCGGCGCGTGTTTGCGGGCGTACTGGAGATAGTCAAAGCCAACAGCCGCTTTGCCGGGTTTGGTGGGAGTGGCAAAAATCGGTCCTACACCGACGTAGTCAGCGCCTTCGGCAATCGCCCGCTCCAGTTCTTGGGGATTGGTGGTCGAGCGTCCCACCAGGCGATCGCGCCCTAAAATTTGCCGAGCGAGTTCCATGGGAATATCTGTCTGTCCGAGGTGCACCCCATCGGCATTGGCACCGACGGCAATATCCACGCGATCGTTTACTAAAAACAGCGCCCCATAACGCTGGCAGAGGGCCTGCAATTGACGAGCCGTAGTCAAGCGAGTGGCATCATCGCTGGTCTTGTCCCGATACTGCACAAGGGGCAATCCACCCTTGAGAGCTGCTTCAACCACTGCCAACAGGCGATCGCCGGGGGAAGTGACAAGGTAAAGTTTTGCCTGCTGTAGTTGCCGCAGCCGAGCATGGCGCGGGCTGAGCCTCAGAGCTTGCTCCAGAATATAAACGCGATAGCGCAGCGCCTTGGCGGTTTCACTCAGCTCAGTATTGGTTAATTTAGCGTATTCCTCAATTACCCGCAGCGCTTCTTGGACGCGGGCAAAATTAGCGGTGAGCACCTCGCTGAGGGTCTGGCGATCGCGCTCCTGCGGATGACTCAAAGCCGTCCCCGGATCCTGATCCGTTTGTCGTGCCGCCCGCAACTCTGGGGTATGGTAGCGGCTGAGGGTTTGGCGCAGATCTTTACATTCGGCACTCAGGGCAACCTCTTCGCAGCCAAAGCGGCACCATTCCTCGATCACCCGCAGACCTTCGCGGGCACGGTCAAGGTTGGCATCCAGAATTCGCCGAATGCGTTGCCCCTCAAAGCCGGGAGCTAAATTTTGCATAGGACGTCCGATCTCCCCAGAAAAAAATCAGCATAGTTTTGTTTATCGTTCATCGGCATTGTTGATAGAGCAATGAAGTCCCTGATGAGTCGTTTCCGCATTCACTGCCAGCCGTGGTTGAATCCCCTATGTTTGATCCTAATGGGTTGGGGGACGCCCGTATTGGCGGCAGAACCGACTCCCATCCCCGTACCCCCGCCAGAGGTGAGTACCGCGCCAATTCCCAGCCCGCGGCCTCAGCGACTTGACAACTCCCTCGAACGATTGCCGGTTCCAGGCATACCCATTCCAATGGGATTTGTGGGCAATAACCCAGCCGTGAACCAACTGCCGCCACCGCCGCAGGTTTCTGAAGCAGAGGGGGGAACGCCGGCACCTGTCACCCCCAGAACGCGATTTCGGGTAATTGTACTTGATTTGCGAGAGGACGATCTGGCCAACCAAGAGCGCCTGCGATCGCTCGTCCCCGACGTGATACCCGTTACCCTCGGCCAACGCCGTGCTCTGCAAGTGGGCAGTTTCCAAAACGAGACCAATGCCAGCAAAATGCGCGCCTTTATGGAGGTCAATGGCTTCCGCGCTGAAATTCAACGTCTCCCCTAAAGTCCTCTAGGCCAATTGGGAATATCGCGAAGGGGGCTAAAGGTTATATTCCTGACGCCTCCTCCCGTCAAGAAAGTGAACCCCCTGCTAGAACAGTCAATTTTTCATACGCTTGGAAAGTTAGGAGCAATGGCCACAGGAGCAGCTGGCTGAAGAGACGCCATCGCGATATGCGTCTAATCTGTGATGCTATTGTTGAAGGTGCTAATTCGGTTGACTAGCTCAGGTTTTTCATTTGGTCTTTACTCGACTACCTGCCCTCGAGAATCGTATTTCTTTGTTAAAAACTGACTTTGTATTTTTACTGACTTCTTTAATGAATAAAGAACGCAATGAAATTTTAGCTTTACCTATATATGAAGCGGTGGAAATCATTAAAGCCGATCTAAATGAGGTTATGGAGTATAAACACCTTGTAAGGAAGCCAACTTCCAAGATAAATATAAACGGTACAATATATGATATTTTTGAACCCTCACATCAAAAACAATATATTGGCGATGTTGCTTCACCTTCACAGACGAAGGAAGCTTTTTGTGATGCTTTGAGGTCTCTCAATGCCTTTCAGTACATTGGAAATCCCCCCAATTTCGTTTCAAATGTTTTGTCTCCTTTTTCCCGTTCAAATATTAATGAGTTGGTTGAAATCAGGAGCCCATATCGCTTGCCTAATAAAGCAATCGAGGCGTTTAGTCGTATTTTCCCTGATGCAGTTGTAGGTGCGATTTACGATGGCATTCGTTCTTTGCTTTTTCTGGACAATGTAAGCGAGTCTGGTTTAAGACAGTATCAGCAAATACTAAGTAATCTCCGTATGGAATGTTCCTCACAAGATCAATAGTCTTATTTCTAAGATTTTATCCTCGTTGCGTTTGTCTATTTTTCGCCCCCGCTCTAAGTCCCGAAAAGTTCTCCATAGAATCTTAAATACTTCTGAGCAAGGATATTTTATTATCAATAACTTTAATCTTCCACCTATCTCTATCTATCCCTTTTCACTGTCTCGATTGGATAAGCGCACTTTGATCTTATTTAATGATCTGGCTCAGAATAATCGGCACTTGGAAAATGTAATCTTTGGTGCACCTATTCTCCGTGCACCAATGCCTTTTCAGAGCCACGGTTTGCAATTACTTACCTTTGAAGGACTAGGCTTAATGATATTTGTCGTCCTAGATTTAGATTGCTCCCTAAGAAGTTTGAATTTCTTTTTATGGGAAAATATTCCCTCTGATTACGAAATGGCCTTATACTCCGTGATTACATTTTCATACGGTCGGTTCTTTTGCAGAATTATAAATCACTTAGCTCCCCTCAAAGATAATTTAACTGATGAATTTCAACCGATTTCTCTACCCAGCATGATCTCTGACCCCCTTTTTTCTTTACGCCACATTCCCTTACTTCTTACCATCTCTATTCATCAAATGGACTACACTCTCTTTGAAATAGAGAGAGTGATCCTTTCGTCTCTTCTTGGTATGATGTGAAATTTAACCGAGGTAGACGTAGGCCCAGCGAATGAAGTGTTCTGTAACGTGATAGGGTGTTAAGCCGGTTAGTTCGCGGAGTTTTCTCTTGAGCGACGGCCAGTTCGTTTTCTTGGGATTCTTGAGATTGTAGTATTTTGCAAACGCCTCCCTGGCTTCCTCGATTTTCTGTTTTTTAACAAGGACATTGAGTAACGGGTTGAGCATATCGCGCTCCATCCTTGCGAAGATGTTC
>NZ_CALGOG010000008.1:0-11042 GCF_937958135.1 uncultured Thermosynechococcus sp.
GGACTGTACCGAACCGCAACAAATTGGTACATCAATGCAGACTGCAATGCGGCTGCTAATATCTTAAGGAAAGTAGCGGCAACATTGGGGCTTGACCGTTCCCTCGACCGTCAGGGAGAGGTCAGTGGAGTCAGTAGAGGCGCATTGACAACGCCTTTGAAAGTCCGATTCTGGGCTGTTCAAGAATCCCCGTCACTTTAGTGCGGGAAGTGTCAAAAAGCCTGTTTGTATTGGCGTAGGGCTAAACACCAAGGCAGCGCCTCATGCCATCACCGCTTTGCTTCCCGCTGACCCCAGCGATAGCCCAGTTCAAAGCAAAGCAAGGAATTGAGGACATAAATCCCCACTGCGGTTAACCACCGCCCTCCCTGACCCGTC
Organism: uncultured Thermosynechococcus sp.; assembly: GCF_937958135.1. Classification (NCBI taxonomy): domain Bacteria; kingdom Bacillati; phylum Cyanobacteriota; class Cyanophyceae; order Acaryochloridales; family Thermosynechococcaceae; genus Thermosynechococcus; species uncultured Thermosynechococcus sp. The sequence goes on from NZ_CALGOG010000008.1 coordinate 379, forward strand.
TCTGGCCAAAGCCAAGGGAATAGAACCAACCCAACAGCGAGGCTAACAAAGAAACCGAGACCCGTTCCCGCTGCTATTACCAGCATGATAAACATACCCCCCATTTCTAGACTGCTGGGCAACTCGCGGCGAAATAGCCAAAAATAAAACTCTATCAGGAAGAAGTGCGGCCAGATCAGTAGGAAAATGACTGCAAGTAAGAGCTTGGAGAATAGACCTCTCACTCCCTAGAAAATCCCAAAAACAACAGTGGTGCTGTGCCCCAGTATAGCGGGGAGGCTCTAAATCCGATCCAAAACCCGAATCCCCAGAAGGGATAGCCCCAGCTTCAGCGTTTGCGCAGTGAGATAGGCGAGGGTTAGACGGGATTGTCTCGTCGGCTCAGCAGCTGAGAGGATAGGACAGCGATCGTAGAACTGGTTGAAAAGCTGGCTGAGTTCAAACAGGTATTGGCAGAGGCGGTTGGGCAATAGCTCGGCGCTCACCAGCTCAAGGGTTTCCTCCAGTTGCACAAGGTGCTTGGCAAGCCGTTGCTCAGTTTCATCCTCTAAAAGTAGGGGTGTATTTGCCGCAAGGGTAGCCCAATCAATTTCACCGCGGCGGGTGAGTCCCTGAACACGGACATAGGCATAGAGCAGGTAGGGAGCTGTGTTGCCCTGTAGGGAGAGCATCTTGTCGTAGCTAAAGACATAGTTACTGTTGCGGTTTTGGCTGAGATCCGCGTACTTAACAGCGCCAATGCCAATGGTTTGTGCTACAGTGTCTATAAACTCAGGGGACTCGGTGCGCCCTTCAGCGGCAAGGCGTTGTTCTAAATCCCTGCGACTGCGGGCGATCGCCTCTGTCAACAAATCCATGAGCCGAATCGTTTCCCCGGAACGGGTTTTCAAGCGTTTGCCATCTTCCCCTAGAACCAAGCCAAAGGGGACGTGGGTTAGCGTTACATGGGGAGGTACCCAACCCGCGCGCTGTGCCACTTGAAACACTTGGGCAAAGTGGGTGGACTGCCCAACATCGGTCACGTAAATAATCCAGTCTGCCCGATCCTGTTCAATGCGATAGCGCAGCGCTGCTAAATCCGTGGTTGCATAGTTATAGCCGCCATCGGATTTTTGCACAATCAAGGGCTGGGGTTGCCCCTCTTTGTTTGTGAACCCCTCGAGAAAAACAACCTTTGCCCCCTGATCTTCTGTGAGCAGGCCAACAGCTGCTAGATCCTCAATCACTGCGGGCAAAAAGGGATTGTAGAAGGATTCCCCGCGCTCGGTGAGTTGAATATCTAGCAGATCGTAGATCTTTTGGAACTCGCGGCGGGATTGCTCACACAAAAGTTGCCAAGCGCGGCGACTGTGCTCGTCTCCCTGCTGCAGCGCCACCACTTGTTGGCGGGCTTTTTGCTGAAACTCAGGATCGCTGTCAAAGCGTTGCTTGGCTTGTTTGTAAAAGGTTACCAAGTCTCCCAAATCAAGGGCATTGGCGGTGGTGAGGGCGTCGGGATACACTTCGTCAAGGTAGGCAATGAGCATGCCAAACTGCGTCCCCCAGTCCCCCACATGGTTAAGCCGCAGGACATCATGTCCCTGAAATTCAAGAATGCGGGCAATGCAGTCACCAATAATCGTAGAGCGCAGGTGACCCACGTGCATTTCCTTGGCAATGTTGGGACTGGAAAAATCTACCACTACCCGTCGTGGTTTTTGGGTCTTGGGAATCCCCAAGCGATCGCTCCCCAGCGCCGCCTGTAGGCTGCGCGCCAAAAAGGCTGGCTGGAGACGAAAATTGAGAAAGCCCGGTCCTGCGATTTCGACGGGCTGGCAAATATCGTCAACGTTGAGATGTGCTACAACTTCTTGGGCAAGTTCCCGCGGCGCTTTCCCCACCTGCTTGGCGAGACTGAGGCACACATTGGATTGATAGTCGCCAAACTTGGCTTGACTGGCCGGCAGCAGGAGTGGCTGCGGATAAGCCTCTAAGGGCAGAGCCATCTGCAGGGCACGGAGGAGGCGATCGCCCAACAGGGATAAAGGAGCGACCATCAACGCTTACGCCCCCGTCGTTGCTGTTTTTGCTCCGCTTGTAGGCGCCGCCGATCGCGCCACTCCGCAAAGGTCAGATAGCCTATGCCACCGGTCACGACGATCAGGAGCAGCAAGGCCACCAGAAATAGAAGATCTGCAAATGAAACCGTCATTGCCCCAGCCTTAGGTGGCTACATACCGTGGCGGCCCCAGACCACAAAGGCAATCGAAAGCGTAAAGACACTGAGAACACCCACCCAACCGAGCGTGATAATATCCATGGCATGCGACCTGAACTCAATGCAGACCTCATTTTAACGCAGATAGATTATCTTTTTCTCATGAGAGACAGGCTACAGACAATGATGCAGGGCACGACGGCAATTGAAACTGCTATTGAGCAAGGGGATCTGAGTGCTGTTCAACAGGCGATCGCCAGCGGTGTCGAGATCAAAACAGAGGCTCTAGCCCTAGCGGCAGAACTGGGACATATAGACATTGTGGAGGCTCTAATTGCCGCAGGTGTCGATGTCAACCAAGGGGATAGTGACGGCTGGACCCCCCTAATGGCCGCCGCAGGAGGTGGGCACACGGCGATTGTGGAGAAGCTACTGGCAGCAGGTGCCAATGTCAACGCCCAGACCACCTTTGGTCTGACTCCCCTAATGGCCGCCGCAGCCAAGGGACAGGCGGCTACGGTGAAACAACTGATTGCCGCAGGGGCGGATCTCAACGCCAAAGATCAGAATTCTTGGACAGCACTTGTCTGGGCACTGGATGGGAAACATAGCGAGGTGGTGGCAGTCATTAAAGCCGCTCGTGCACAATCCTTGGCACCATGATCAAATACCTCAATCTATTTTTAGCAGCAGCCCCCGCAAGTCTTCTAGTGGCGCAACTGACCCGAACTCAACGGCTGCGGGCGGCCTTGATCGAAGCGGCTCAAATTGTCGGCATTGTTGGCATTGCCATCCTCATTGATTGGCTGCTCCTGAAACTGGGGATTTCTCAACTGCAACAACGGCTTAACCCAAAAGCTAGCCACCAATCCCAGCCATGGCTCTCCCTCGCCGCCGGTCTATTGCGCCTGGCACTGCGAATTTTACTCTGGTCGCTTGTTTTATCTTGGATTCTCCAATCTGTTCAAAGTCTTTCCCCTTGGCATGAGCGCATTGGCAGCACAATTCAGTTTCTCCTCCAGCGGGTGGCAGTGGTGTTTAACACGCCCTTTATGGAGTTGGGGCGCACTAAAATCACACTGAACTTTGTCTTTTTAATTCTCTTTTTATCCCTAGTGGTGATTTTTACCGCCCGCTGGGTGAGTGAGTGGCTCAAGACTCGGATTCTTGCCCGCTTACGGGTGGATCGTGGCAGCCAAGAAACCATTACCCGTGTAGTTAGCTATAGCTTGAGTTTTATTGGTTTTATTATCGTTTTGCAAACTGCCGGCATTGACCTCAGTTCCCTCACGGTGTTGGCGGGGGTCTTGGGGATCGGTTTTGGTTTTGGTTTACAAACCTTGGCCAGTAACTTTATTAGTGGTCTAGCGATTCTACTAGAACAGCCAATCAAAGTCGGGGATTTTATTGAAGTGGATGGTCTCCTAGGCACGGTGGAGAAAATCTCAATTCGTGCCACGATTATCCGCACCAATGACAGCCAGTACGTTATTGTTCCCAACAACCGCTTTATTGAAAAGAACGTTGTTAACTGGAGCTACGGTAGCCCCAATAGCCGCATCCATATCCCTGTGAGTGTTGCCTACGGCAGTGATACTGTGCTGGTGACCGAGGCACTCCTCAGTGCTGCCCGTCAGGATCCCCGCGTCCTGCTGACGCCACCCCCCAGTGTCTGGTTTCGCGGCTTTGGTGAAAGTGCCTATCTTTTTGAATTGCTGGTGTGGATTAACCGCCCCCAAGATTCCGAGCCTATTAAAAGTGCCCTCTATTTTCTCATTGAGCAGGAGTTACGGCAGCGGCAAATTGAAGTTCCTTTCCCCCAGTTAGACCTGCGGTTGCGCGACTTGGGGGAACTGCGCTCCTTAGCGCACTATTACCATCGTTCTGTAGCAAGTACACCCGAAACGGCAACAGGGACTGAGCCGATGCCTGAAGAAATAACCAAAGCGGAACCTTCCCTTGCTGATTTACTGCGCAATATCAGTTGTTTTTCCCGCTGCTCCAATGCGGAATTGCAAATGCTCATTGAGTTAGGCAACCGCCAATTTTATAGTATTGGGGAAATTATCTGCTGTGAGGGAGATCCGGGGGATGCCTTTTACATCATCCTTGAAGGAGCCGTGGAAGTTCGTTCGGAGCACCTGAATCAGATTTTAGCAACCCTCTATAAAGGAGAGTTTTTTGGTGAAATTGCCGTACTGACGGGGATGCCGCGATCGGCGACCGTGCGAGCCTTAGAAGAAACAGTTTTATTTGTGGTACATCGCTCGGCAGTACAGCGACTCCTGCAAGCTCAACCCCAATTGGCGGAAGATATTGCCCATGAGCTAGCAATGCGGCAACAGGTATTGCAAGAACTCGGTCTAGTGAACTCCCAAGACATCAAAAGCCTGCCTCCCCTACAGTGGATTCGTCGCCGTTTGCGGACACTCTTTAATGTCTAGGACGTCAAGGGTTCAATAAAATGCCAAAGTTCTTCGCCGGCCCTGCGGTGTAGTCGTGAACAGGCCGTGGTGGGTAGTAGGAAGTAAATACTTGTACAGTAGGCGCGATCGCCCCCCTGAAATCCTAAGGGCAAAACCGCTTGTGGAATGCTCCTCACTGAGGGAGAGATCTTGCGGCAATAGTCCCCCCCTGGGGTTGCAGGTCAAGTACCTCAATCCACGCCTTAGCTGGCCAAGTATTCATACATTTGCTGGCGTCGCCGCCGCAGGTGATCGAGGGCTTGCCGCTCCAGTTGCCGCACCCGTTCACGGCTGAGATTGAGTTGCTCACCCACCTTGGCAAGGGACAGCTCTTGACCATCCCCCAATCCGTAGCGCAGGATGAGTACTTGCCGTTGTTGCGGGGTAAGTTCCGCCAGCCAGAGGTTGACATCATCCCGGAGAGACTCCACTGTGGTAAATTGCTCTGGCGAAGGACTGTCATCCTCAAGCAGTTCACCGAGTTCGGTGTCCTGATTGTCCCCCACGCGCAGATCAAGGGAAACGGGTTGGCGAGCAAGGGTCAGGTATTCGCGGATTTGCTCGGGTTCGAGTTCTAGCGCGGCTGCTATTTCAGCAGGGGTCGCACTGCGTCCCAGTTTTTGCGCAAGTTCGCGTTGGGTGCGTTTGATCTTGTTCAGCTTTTCGGTGATGTGGATGGGCAGGCGAATTGTCCGCGCCTGTTGGGCGATCGCCCGTGTAATAGCTTGGCGAATCCACCAGTAGGCATAGGTCGAGAACTTATAGCCCCGCGTGGGATCAAACTTTTCCACACCGCGTTCGAGGCCAAGGGTGCCCTCTTGAACCAAGTCCAGCAATTCAAGATTACGCTTTTGATACTTTTTGGCCACCGAAACGACAAGGCGCAGATTGGCCTCAATCATCTTTTGTTTGGCGCGTTCGCCCCGTTTAAGAAGATTGCGCAATTCCGTTGGCGTCAAGTTACAGGCCGCCGCCCATTCTTCAAAGGTTGGTTCACGCCTTAGTTCCTTGGCTAGGGCATCGCGTTTTTCCCGCAGTGCCATCATTTGCTGTACCTGTTTACCCAGAATAATTTCCTGTTCATGGGTCAACAGCGGCACGCGCCCAATTTCCTGGAGGTACGTGCGCACCATGTCGGTGCTAACCGTGGGGGTAGGGGATGGAGCTTTAGAAGCGGAGTTCATCATAGCAGCGCAGATTCCAAATAGTATTTGGCAAGGAAGAATGTAGATAAAGGGTTTACGGAGATGAGATGACGACTCGCCCTGAGAAAGCTGAGGTTTGTATAGCGTTAGCTTAGCAGGTGAAAGGGAATTGGCCTGTATCCTGATCTACTTAGACTTAGATTGTGCCCCGAAAGTTGCAATTCATAACAGCCGATTCCTGAAATAAAGATTAAAGTTTGTCAACTAGAAACAGGGATCAGGAGATCGGCAAGAACCTTAGGGAGAAATTCGAGGGCAAAAACACGGCCAAAGGCAGCAACAAACTGCCGGCGTACATCCTCGAGATCAATATCGGTACAAAACTGCTGTAGGTTCCCCACGGGGCGATCGCCAATGCCACAGGGGACAATGCGACCAAAGCCCTTGAGATCGTTTACCACATTGAGGGCAATGCCGTGGAAGGTAATCCAGCGGGTCACCTTAATCCCAATGGCGGCCACCTTGTACCCCTCCACCCACACACCCGTGAGGCCAGCAACGCGCTCCCCTTGAATGCCATAGTGCCCAAGGGTTTGAATCACAACTTCCTCCAACTGGTGGAGATACCAATGCAGATCGCAGCGATGGCGGCGTAAATTCAAAATCGGGTAGGCCACCAATTGGCCGGGGCAGTGGTAGGTGACATCGCCTCCCCGTTCAATACGCAGTACCTCAAGCCCTGTGGCTACAGGATCAAAGTGAACATGGGCAGTGGTTGCCCCTTGGCCAAGGGTATAGATGGGGGGGTGCTCAAGGGTGAGCAGGACATCTGGGGCGGTGGGATCGTGACAGCGCTCCGCCACCAGTTGCTGTTGCCAGCGCCAAGCCTCGCGGTAGGGGATGATCCCCAAGGCACAATGCCAACCAAAAGTGCTTTTCATAGGGGATGCCAGATTGTCAAGGGTTAGAGGATAAGAATTATCACAGAACACGAATAAAGGTGAAGAGCCTCAGGATGCCCTGTAATCCCCGATACGAAAGTGCTAGGGTGGAAGTAGATCAGCCTTAGATTTATCTGTTTTTTGCTCAGGGGAGGCAACCCTATGAGGCTAGTGATTCACGGTAAAAACATTGATATTACGGATGGCATTCGCAGCTATGTGAACCAAAAAATCGAGCGAGCCACCAATCATTTCCAGAATCTGATTAACGAAGTTGATGTGCATCTTGCCGTGGCTCGGAACCGCAGTACAGCCCCGCAACAAACCGCTGAAGTGACCCTATTTGTCAACGGCTCGGTGATTCGCGCTGAAGAAAGCAGTGAAAATCTCTACGCCAGCATTGACCTTGTGGCCGACAAAATTGCGCGCAAGCTCCGTAAACTCAAAGAAAAACGGCAAGACAAGTCCCGTGCGAAAGATGCGAATAGTGTGGTGGAACCCGCAGTGGTGACAGACTTGGTGGGCGATCGCACCCCGCAACTGCCCGAACAAGTGGTGCGCATGAAATACTTTGCCATGCCGCCGATGACAATTCAAGAAGCCCTTGAGCACCTCGAAATGGTGGATCACGACTTCTATGTCTTCCGCAATCGCGACACAGGGGAAATCAACGTGGTCTATGAGCGGAATCATGGGGGCTATGGCGTCATTCAACCCCGCCCCACCTCCCAACAGGAAAATCACCACAGCACAAAGGCAGTTGCGAAAGCTCACCCCTAGAGGGTTAACCCGTCCTCAGTCTTAATAGCCTCTCAGTAAAGAGGGGGATTCCAGCCCTTTTCCGGCATCCAAGGGGGATGCAATCCTTGCCCCTGCTAGCCTTCACCGATTTGAGCCTGTCCTCCTTCAGCGGGAAAAGGGCTGTCTTAATGACCCAGAGCGAAGCTCCCTAGGGGCGCAGGATCAACTGCCATTCCTGTGTTTGGCGATCGCGCTGTAGTTCACCATTTTCACCAATGACATAGGGTCCCCAGTAGCGTTTGGAGCCATCCAGCGTAAAGGCAAGAACAATATCCCCGGACTGGAGGGTGAGCTTCCCTTCGGGCAGGGTTAACAGCAGCCCCTTGATACTGCCCTCCATAGGAGCAAAGTCCCAGTGTACTGCGCCCCTATGGGGATGGGCGCGATCGCGGGCAGCGAGCAACACCACGCGCACCGGAAAGGCCGTTTGATTACTAATGCGCAGACCATTCGGTTGCGGGTTGGCTGGAGCCTGGGGAGTGGGTAGGGGCTGAACGGTCGTGGTTTCTGGTTCTGCTTCCACAATTGGCGGTGGTTGAGTCAGCAGATCTGGCTCCCACCAGAGCGTAAAGTGTATTTGTGAAAGAATAACTGCACCAATCACCCCGATCAGCACTGCCACGAGGTAGGGAAGAAACTTAATTCGGATAAACATAGAGATTAGGTTACTGCCAATGCGGCGCCTTCCTTTCCAGTGTAGAGAGTTATGGCAGAAACCGCAGTGGGCAAAAAAGCTTGATTTCAATTGCCGGTGCCCGCAACTTCAGATTAAAGTCGCTCTTGCAAACGTTGCAAAGAAATCTGAGCTGCTGTCGCTACATGGGGATGATCGTCTTTAGCGAGATACTCTAGAGCGGCCTGCGTTTTCGGGCTAGGTAGGTTACCTAGAGCTTCAGCAAGGCGTTGGCGTACCAACCAATCCTCGGCGGTCACAAAGGGCAAAATATCCTCCACAACGCTAGGATCGCCGATTTCCCCCAGAGCGGCGATCGCTCCTTGGAGCATCACGACTTCCTGACTTTTCAGCGCCGATCGCAACACCTCCACCGCGCGGGGATCCTTGAGATTGCCCAGCGCCACAGCGGCACTAAAGCGCACCAGCCAATCGGTGTCTTCATAGAAGGCGCGCACCAAGGGTTCAAAGGCACGTTCGTCTTCAAGGTAGCCCAATGCTCCGGCGGCATCGGCACGAATGCCGTAGTCCGGTTCGGTTTCGAGCAAACGCACTAAGATATCAAAGCACTCCGGTGTGGATTTAACCCCAAGGGCAAACACCGCCATTGAGCGAATCTGGAGATTTTCGTCCCAAAGGACTTTTTTAATGAGGGGTACGGCATCCGCAGAGGGGACATCCCGTAGCGCGGCTAGCGCCAGTAGGCGATCGCGGGAATTGGGACTTTCCAGTTGATGGGCAAGCTGTTCGAGGGAGGGCATGGCAGTCACCTAAAAGCTAATTTACAAAAATTAACAATATCTCCCTCCATTATAAAAAGCTCTCCCCAAAGTGAAACACTAAATGCAGAGTTCCTTGGGGAGGCTCAGCCGCTAGGAGAAAACGCTACCAAGCGTCTAGGCTGCTTTTGCTTTTTGCAGAAGCTTTTGAAACTGCTTGATGGCATAGGGCAGAATGTTGCGCACCGCCCAAGCGGCAGCCAGCAAGACCGGTAGCAGGACAATTAAAACGCGCCAATCCATTGCCAAAACCTCCTAAAAGGTTTTCTGAAAACTTTATGAATTATTGTACAGCCTTCTTTTAAGGGAGAGAGGGGTAGGTTATTGAACAAAGGAAAACTCTCATCACCGTCCTTTTTATAGGGGGCAGGAGGGTTAATACCGGCTTTGCTGTTTTGAGGCAGGTCTGCCCCAAGGAAAAGATTTGTATGATTGGTTTAATTCCCAAACTGTAAGGCTAAGTCCTGATGGGCGAAGACAAAACAACCCTCCGTGAAAACCAAGCGGCGGCAGCTCTCCGCCTCAGTCAAGTATTGGCAGCCCGCAGTCGTTGGCGCAGCGGTTGGCAGTCCCTACGTTTAGTGTTAATGCCGATCGCCATGGTTGCCGTCTTGGTAGCTTGGGGACTCGATTGGGATGGGGTGGGGGTGGTGGCGGCCCTGGCACTGGGGGCGCTGAGTTTTCCCCTAGTCTGGACTTCCGCTTACCGTTGGTTTACGGCGGATCTGACGGAACAGCAACGGCAGTTTATTTTGGCCTTCCTAGGGCTGAGCCTCGCAGGGGTAGCGCTTGTTGCCATGACCGGCGCCATGGACTGGCTCCGAGGACGGTTTCAAGGCACGAATTGGGAGGCGGTGGGAGCACTGGCGGAGGGCTTCGGTGCCCTAGGGCAAATTTTGGTGGCCCTCTTGGCGGCCTATGTGGCTTGGCGACAGTACGTGATCTCGCGGGATTTGACCACCCAACAAAACCGCATTACCCAACAGCAAACGATTGACAGTTATTTCCAAGGGATTGCCGATCTCATCCTTGACGATGAAGGATTGTTAGAGGATTGGCCGCCGGAGCGAGCGATCGCCGAGGGACGCACCGCTGCCATCTTGGGGGGACTGGATGCCGAGGGCAAAGCCAAAATCATTCGCTTTCTGTCGGGGGCAAAGTTACTGACTCCCCTAAAGCGCGATCGCCGGCTGGGTCGCCCCATTTTTGATGGCTTAGGGGGATACGAAGAAGACATTGAATACGGCGTTCGGGTGATCAACCTAGGCAGTATGCTGGCGGGAGCCGATCTCAGTGGTACGGATCTGCGCTGGACCGAATTGAGTGAGGCTAACTTAACGGGAACAATCTTTCGCCACTGCAATTTGACTCGGGCAAACCTGGCAGGGGCAATTTTGCAGGGAGCGGATTTGACCGGTGCCGATCTCAGCCGCACCCGCTTGTTTTACGGTACTGCCGAACAGGCCAGTCCTCGCGATCGCCTAAATCCTCCCAATTTTCGCACTGGGGCGCACACCGGTGCAGTGGTCGAGGATGTCAACTTTACCAATGTTAAGAACCTCTCCCAAGAACAGCGCTACTATTGCTGCGCTTGGAGCGGTAGCCGTTCCCGCGAAACGATTCCCGGCGGCTGTGAGGGGATTCCCAATAAACTGGGGCGCTA
>NZ_CALGOG010000009.1:0-27522 GCF_937958135.1 uncultured Thermosynechococcus sp.
AAGTCTATTTGCAGCAGTTGCCAGGCGGTTTCGGTTTCAAAGAGCCAGAAAAAGAGGGCAATTGCCGGCCACAGGAGGGGGACTTGGGGAGGATGAAAATCAATCAGGGCAAACCAGCCACCGGGCTTAAGAACCCGCCACACTTCCGCCAAGACAGCATGCAGCTGCTGCGGGGTCATTTCGTGGAGCGCCATGCTGGTGTGTACCAGATCAAAGGTGGCATCGGCAAAGGGCATCTTCTCGGCAAAAGCTTCCACGTAGGTGGCTTGGGGCACCCGCTGTTGGGCACGGGCGATCGCCCGCGGCGAGGCATCGAGGCCTGTGACCCGATCAAAAGCCTCCCCTAAGGCTTGAGTGACAACGCCGTGGGCACAGCAGAGGTCTAGAACAACGGCACTGCGGGGTAAGTTCAAATCTTGCCAAGCCAAGCGATGCAGGCGATCGCTTCCCCCCACTGCAAGGGCGGCGAGGGCGCTAATTGTGTCGTAAAGCCAAGGGTACCGGTAGCTCCAAGTGCGTAAAATTGTTGCCACTGTGTCGATTACAGGTGTTTTGGAACTTGAGTCAAGTGTAGCGCCTTTTCGGGAGTAGTTCCTTAAGAGAAGGACTGTTATAGTTTTAGGGGTAAAGAATTCGGAATTCTCACGGCGTCGGGAGGGAACATGGGTCAACCATCCATCTGCCAACAAAGCGGTCTGCTGCTGGGAAGCCTTGCGGGCATCTGGATCGCCATGGGCGGGGGGGCGATCGCCCAATCCAATCCTACGGCAACCGATCTGTTGCCCCTCAACCCCAATCCCGATCCGCTCTATCTCCCCAGTCGTCCCGATCAAGTGAAAATTGACCTAGATCGACCCATCACCCTCAACGAAGCCCTTGAACTTGCCCGCCGCAATAATCGCCAACTGCAGATCCTTGAGGCACAACTGCAACAAAGTCGGGCTGTCCTCCGCCAGGCCAAAGCAGCGCTCTATCCCAGTATTTCTTTCCAGTTGGGCATTAATCGTACGGATTCAGCAGCAATTCGCCTGCAAAACGCCACACTGCCCCCACCTGCCCGTCTCAACACTACCAGCAATACTTGGAGCAGCACCGTGCAGTTGGGATACAACATTTTCACCGCTGGCCAGCGGGAGGCGAGTATCAAAGCAGCCCAGGAACAGGTGCGCAATGCCGAACTGGATCTTCAGCGGGAACTTGAACAACTCCGTCAGGAGGTCACCAATGCCTATTACAACATCCAACAGGCGGAAGCTCTTGTGCGCATTAGTGAAGCAGCAGTACAAAACTCGCAAATCAGCTTGCGGGATGCGATTGCCCGTGAACGCGCCGGCTTGGGAACCAAGTTTGATGTTTTGACGGCGGAAGTGCAACTGGCCAACAACCAGCAGCAACTAGTGCAAGCCCAAAGCCAACTGCAAACGGCTCAACGCCAACTGGCGCAGGTGCTCAGTCTCAATGACAAGGCTAATGTGCGGGCGGCCGACCCAATTCGAGTGGTTGGGGAATGGACACTGTCCCTTGAGGAAAGTATTGCCTTGGCCTGGCGCAACCGCGTGGAATTGGAACAGCAACTCACTCTGCGGAATGCAGCACTTCAACAGCGGCGGGTTGCCCTGGGGAATCTGGGTCCCCAATTGGTTGCCGGCGGCACTTTTAATACATTGGACAACTTAGACGATGCGGTTGCCCCCCGCTGGGGCTACACCGTTGGCGGCCAGCTAAACCTGACCCTTTTTGACGGCGGGGTCTCCCGGGCCAGTGCTGCGCAGCAGGAAAGTGCTGCGGCTATTGCCGAAGCCCAGTATGCCGCCTTTCGCAATTTGATTCGCTTCCAAGTGGAGCAGGCCTACTACACCCTCAAGTCCAGTCAAGAAAATATCCGCACCAATGAGGTGGCGGTGCGCCAAGCAACTGAGGGACTCCGCCTTGCCCGTCTGCGCTTCCAGGCGGGTGTGGGCACCCAGGCGGAGGTGAGCAATGCGGAAACCGCCTTAGTTCGCGCTCAGAGCAATCTGCTGAGTTCCACCGTGGAGTACAACCGCGCGATCGCTGCCTTGCAACGCTTTGTCAGTGGTTTACCCCTCAGTCCCGAGAAGACCACAACGCCTTGATGTTTGGTTTTTTGAATCTCAATAAACCCGCCGGCTGTACTTCCCACGACTGTATTAACGCGCTGCGAAAGCGGCTGCGGCTCAAACGCATTGGTCATGGCGGCACCTTGGATCCCATGGCCACCGGGGTGTTGCCGATCGCCCTTGGATCAGCAACGCGGCTTCTTCCCTATTTGTGTAATCGCAAAGTTTATATTGGTACGGTACGCTTTGGCATCACCACGACCACCGATGACATTACGGGTAACATTTGCCAAGAGCGGGCGGCCGATCACCTCACCCTTGCCGCCATTCAGGAACATCTACCGCGGTTTATTGGCCAAATTGAACAATTGCCCCCGGCCTACAGTGCGATTCAAGTGGGGGGGCAGCGACTCTATGCTTGTGCCCGTGCCGGCGAGGTAGTGAGCGCCCCGCCGCGGACTGTGGAAATTTATGCTATCGAGGTCTTGGATTGGCAAGCGGGTTCCCACCCCGAACTTACCCTGCGCATTAGCTGCGGGAGTGGTACCTATATTCGCGCCCTTGCCCGCGACTTGGGAGCCGCCTTGGGAGTAGGGGGAACTTTGGCAACTCTGCAGCGCATTGAAAGTGGCGGCTTGAGAATTGAGCAGAGCCATTCTCTAGAGATGATTTCCCCGGAGCATTTACCTCTGCACCCTCCCCAGGAGGTTCTGGCTCACCTCCCTTGGCAAGAGCTAGATGAGGCGCAACTCCGGGACTGGTATCAGGGTCGTGCCGTTGTTTGCACGGGGCTACCGCCGGCCCAGAAGGTTATTGGCGTAACGTTTGCCGGTACTGCTGTGGGGATTGGCGTGAGCGGGGGCGATCGCCTGTATCCCAAGGTTGTCCTCAAAAATTAACTGTGTTTTCCAAAACATTTTTCTAGTGCTAGCTTAGGAAAAAGAAGTCATCCACAGGTGGAGCAATGGGGGTTCGTTGGCTACAACGTCTCATTTGTTTTTTCGTTATTCTTGTGGCGCTTTGGGGGATTTTCCCCTCTGAAATCGCGATCGCCCTCACAGAGGAACAAAAACTCCTTAATGAGGCGTGGCGCATTGTCAACCAAGCCTACGTTGATCCGTCCTTTAACGGCCAAAACTGGTGGCTGGTGCGCGAAAAAGCCTTGAAGCGTCCCCTCCCCAATCGTGAGGCCACCTATGAGGCCATTGAAAAGATGCTGGCCACACTTGAGGATCCGTTTACTCGCCTCCTGCGACCTGCCCAATTTCGCAGCCTCCAGACAACCACTGCCGGCGAATTAACCGGCGTTGGCTTACAAATTAGCACCGACCCGGAAACCGGCGTCCTTGAAGTGATTGCCCCCATAGATGGTTCTCCCGCTGCCAAAGCCGGTATTCAACCAAGAGATCGCATTCTTGCCATTGATGGCATCTCCACCACCAAGCTCAGCCTCGATGAAGCTGCCGAACGAATGCGGGGAGCAGTAGGTTCCGCCGTCCATCTGTTGCTACAACGGGGCAGTAACGCCCCTCAAGACATCACCCTGCAACGGGGACATATTGAAATTAATCCGGTGATTGCCGAAGCTCGCCAAGTGCAGGGGCACACCCTTGGCTATATTCGCCTCAGTCAGTTTAGTGCTATGGCGGCCAACGAAATGCGCAAGGCCATTGAACGGCTAGAGCAGCAAGGGGCTGAGGAATATATTCTTGATCTGCGCAATAATCCAGGGGGGTTGCTGCAGGCAGGAGTAGAAATTGCCCAACTTTGGCTCGATTCAGGGGTAATTGTCTATACCGTTGATCGCCATGGAATTATTGATAGCCTCAATGCTAATGGGGAAGCCCTCACCCATGATCCGTTGGTCGTCCTCGTAAATGGTGGAACAGCCAGTGCCAGTGAGATTTTAGCCGCTGCCCTTCAAGACCATGGGCGTGCTCGCCTCGTGGGCGATCGCACCTTTGGTAAAGGCTCAATTCAGTCTCTTTTTAACCTCAGCGATGGCTCTGGGCTGGCGGTGACCATTGCCCACTACGAAACTCCTAACCACCACAACATTGACAAAGTGGGGATTGGGCCAGACCGACAAGTGCTTGAGGCGCCAGAGAGCTTGATGGCCATGGGCACCCCGGCGGATCCCCAATATCTGGCGGCTCTAGAATTACTGCACACTCCCATTCAAGTTGCCACTAACGCAGCGTGACAAACTCCTCCGCTGTCGAGGGGTGAATCGCCATGGTGGCATCAAAGTCCTTCTTGGTGGCGCCCATTTTCAGGGCGATCGCGATCCCTTGGATAATTTCAGCGGCGTTGTCCCCCACCATGTGGGCACCTAACACCTCCTCCGTATTTTTCTCCACCACCAACTTGACGATCACCTTTTCATCGCGACCTGTGAGGCTGTGGTACATTGGGCGAAAGGCGGTGCGGTAGATCTTGACATTCTCTTCCCCCAACTTTGCCTTGGCCTGGGCCTCCGACAGCCCCACTGAAGCTGCCTCCGGTTGGGAAAATACTGCCGAGGGAATATTCTCATAGCTGAGGGTGCGGGGCAGGTTGCCGAATTGGGTATCGGCAAAGGCACGTCCTTCAGCAATGGCAACGGGGGTGAGGTTGACGCGGTTGGTGCAGTCCCCCACGGCAAAAATGTGTTCTTGGTTGGTGCGATAGTATTCATCCACCGCTACAGCCACAATCCCCTGACGATTGGCACTGAGGTGCACCCCCGCTTGATCGAGACCCAGTCCCTGTAAGTTGGGGGCACGTCCCACCGCACAGAGTACCGTATCCACTTTGGTTTCACACGCTTGCCCCTGGTGTTCGTAGTGAATGCGGATATTGCCCTTCTTGGTGAGCTTCAAGCCGGTAATGTGGCAGCGGGGACGAACGTCAATGCCGTGGCGCAGCATTCCCTCATAGACCCCATCTTGAATGTCTTGGTCAAAACCCCGCAGTGGGCGATCGCCCCGCAGAAAATGAATCACTTCCGTGCCTAACCCCTGCATGATGCCCGCAAACTCAACACTGATGTAGCCACCGCCAAGAATGGCCAGGCGCTTGGGCTGCTTGGGCAACAAAAACATCTCCCGCGAGGTAATGCTGTATTCAATGCCCGGCACATTGGGCTTAATGGCTTCGCCCCCCACGGCAATCAAGATTTTTGCCGCTGTCACCCGCTGTTGTACCTGTCCTTGGCGATCCACGAGTTCTAGGGTATGGGGATCAGCAAAGCGGGCAAAAAAGGGCAGCAGTTCCACCCCGGCTTTGGCAAGGTGGCTAATATGCATTTGGCTGAGACGATTCACCTCTTGGTTGACCGCTTGAATCAGGCGCTCCCAGTTCAATTTAGCTTCAACGGGACGCCAGCCATAGCCGACGGCATCTTCAAAAAGATGCCTAAACTTAGAGCCATAGACCATGAGCTTTTTCGGAACACAACCCCGAATGACGCAGGTACCGCCGACTCTATCCCCTTCGGCAATGGCCACCTTAGCGCCGTAGGAGGCGGCTCGTTTAGAGGCCGCTAGGCCACCGGAACCTGCACCAATCACAAACAGGTCGTAGTCGTAGCTCATCCTCACTCCCCAAAATCTAGCCTCAGTCTAGCGAATCTGCGTCAGCCCCAAAAGTAGCCATAGCCAATCCCCGACAGCGTTGCCATTAGCACGACCAATGCCACGTAGGCAATTGTTTTGCGCCAACCAATGATTTGGCGGATAACCAGCATATTGGGTAAGGATAATGCCGGCCCGGCTAGGAGGAGCGCCAGGGCGGGGCCTTGTCCCATGCCATTGGCCAATAGGCCTTGGAGGATCGGGACTTCCGTTAGCGTGGCAAAGTACATAAATGCACCGGCGATCGCCGCTACGAAATTTGCCCCTACGGAGTTACCGCCCACTGCTTGGGTAATCCATTGGCTGGGAATCAAAGCTTCACTCCCCGGCCGACCGAGGAGAGCCCCGGCAATGAGTACCCCCAGCAACAGGAGGGGGAGAATTTGCTGAGCATACTCCCAAGTGGATTCAAACCAAGCCTTGGCTTCCCCCCGCGCGGTACTGGTCAGCCACCCCAAACCCACAATGCCGGCACTAAAGGGAACCAGTGGCTGGGAACCAAATCGCCACGCCAAGACGGCGGTCACGCCGACAATGAGCAGCACTTTGGACGGGTTTAGGTGGTACCAATACACCAAGAGGCCACCGAGAATTAGCCCTAGAAATCCCGTGAGCCACCACTTACCCAGGGCGATCGCCTGCCAGAGAAAGACATCGCTGGTGGGCTGTGCCCAGTTGGCAAAGACAAGAATTCCCACTAACACCGCAAAGAAGATCACCTGCTGCCAGAGGGGACGTGCGGGTTCATCGCCGGCCAAGGGCGTACTCGTGGGGGAAGAGGCTGCAACTGGGCTGGGAAAGAGGGCTTGCATGATTAACCCAATGACCACACTAAAAAGAATGGCGCCGATTGCCCGCGCCACCCCCAAAGACAGCCCCAAAACCCGTGCCGTGAGAATGATTGCCAACACATTAATGGCGGGCCCCGAATAGAGGAAGGCGATCGCCGGCCCTAACCCTGCTCCGCGGCGATAGATACCCGCAAAGAGGGGCAAAACTGTACAGGAGCACACCGCCAAAATCGTCCCCGACACGGCCGCCACGCCATAGGCCAAAGTCTTAGGAGCTTCTGCCCCCAGATACTTCATGACGGCCTCTTGGCTGAGAAAGACAGCGATCGCCCCGGCAATAAAAAAGGCCGGCACTAGACAGAGAATGACATGCTCTTGGGCATACCAGCGCACCAAGTACAGTGCATTCCAGAAGGCAGCATGGAGGCGCGGCCACTGCTGCAACTGCTCAACGGGCAAATAAAAGCACAAGAGAAAGACGCCAACAATTGCTACTAGGGATTTCCACTGTCCCTGCCAAAAGGTACTGCCTTGCATTGCTCTCTCCTTTGGAGATCCCTAGTGGGGAAGCAACGGGACAATTTCATCGGCACTCAGGACTTTGCCCTGGGAGACCACTTGACCATTGATCCGCAATGCGGGGGTGCGCATCACACCACAGTCGGCAATCACCAAGGGATCGGTAATGTGGTTAACGTTGGCCGTTAAGTTCAACTGAGCCAGGGCAGCACGGGCATTGGCCTCCAATTCGTGGCACTTTTTACAGCCTGTACCCAAGACATCAACCGTGAGTTCACTCATAGGAACTTTCCTAAACCAGTTTTTCTAACCCCAGCGTAAACCTTATACCTAACTATAGGGTCAAGGGACTTGAACAGTGGGTTGAAATATCACCAAGACTATGCAATAGCCTCCAATATCGAGAGATGGGTAACCATAGATGAAACCGCTTTGGCGTTAGGGGGGTCGATCACGATGCTGCACCGTTGGGAGTCATTAGGGAAATTGGGTGGCGAACGCACGGCGGGCGACCATCGTCCCTATGACCTTGCAAGCTCAAGCCGCGGATGAGATGCCCAAGCCGCACCGTTGCCTACGCCCGTATTTCCAACTACGCTCAGAAAGACGATTTGGAGCGGCAAGCCCATGAGCCTCGCCCCGAAAACGTGTAGGCGAGCTATTTCGCCAAGGCTGCAGGCACCGCCCCTTTTAAGTAGCTACAAAAATAAGGCCTAAACGCTGAAGTACTTGGCCGTCGGATGGTAGCAGATAATGGCGGTGGTGGATTGCTCAGGGTAGAGTTGTTCACTTTCGTCCATATACATGCCCATGCGATCGCTCTCCAGAAGTCGAAGCAGCGTATATTGATCCTGCATATTGGGACAAGCAGGGTAGCCAAAGCTATAGCGGGAACCTTGGTAACGCTGCGCCAAAATATCGCGAATGGACGTGGGATCTGGTGTACACCTCAACTCGCGGCGAATGCGGGCATGGCACCACTCGGCTAGGGCTTCCGCCGTTTGCACCGCCATGCCGTGGAAGTAGAGGTAGTCGGTGTATTGATTGGCGGCAAATAATTCCTGCGCCACTTGGGTGGCAATTTCCCCCACGGTGACGGCCTGCATGGGAAAGACATCAATGATGCCCGATGCCACAGGGGCAAAAAAGTCGGCAATGCATAGACGGCGGCCGCTCTTTTGGCGGGGGAAGGTAAACTGGGCGATCGCCCGCTCAGGGACACAGGCACTTCTCTCCCCTACCCGCTGTGGATCGTAGATATAGACGGTGTTGCCCTCACTTTGGCAGGGAAAGTAACCATAGATCAGTTCAGGATGGAGAAGGTTTTCAGCGAGGATACGCCGTTTCCATTCCTCAAGGATGGGGTAAACCTTCTCGGCAAGGAAGGCCTCGTAGGTGGCGCGGTCTTGATCCTTGGGCTTGCGAAACTGCCACTGACCGGCAATTAGGGCTTGGAGGTCGAGGTAGGCAAAAACTTCTGGAAGGGGAATCTGATCCGCCTTGAGGTGACGAATGCCCCAGAAGGGGGGCGTGGGGCGGGGAATATCCACAGCCACAGCTTCAGAGCGGCGGGTATCCACTATTGGGGGTATCTCAGGTTCGGCAACGGCGGTGGGTTCGTCAGCGATCGCTGGCGTGTCCCTTTCCTCGAGCACAGAGACACGAGTGTCATCTAAAAATCCTTGGCGATCGTCCCACAGACCCGCGGCCTTGGCACTCATGAGCCGATCCATAAAATGCAAATCGGCAAAGGCATCCTTCCCGTAGATCACCTGACCGTGGTAAGTGGACTGGCAATCCTCATAGACAAACCTGGGTGTGAGAGCAGCTCCTCCCAAAATGACCGGAACCGTAATGCCGCGCTCATTAAAGACCTCCAGGTTTTCCTTCATGAAGGCAGTGGATTTGACCAAAAGGCCACTCATGGCGATGCAGTCTGCCCGGTGCTCTTCGTAAGCTTGGATGATATTTTCAACGGGCTGTTTAATCCCCAAGTTAATTACGCGGTAGCCGTTGTTGGTGAGGATAATATCCACCAAGTTTTTGCCAATATCGTGGACATCCCCCTTGACCGTGGCAATGACAACCGTGCCCTTGGCCGTGTCCCCTGTGGCGGCTTTCTCCATAAAGGGTTCAAGGTAGGCAACGGCCGCTTTCATGGTTTCTGCGGACTGGAGGACAAAGGGAAGCTGCATCTGCCCAGCGCCAAAGAGTTCGCCCACCACCTTCATGCCATCGAGGAGGAACGTGTTGATAATTTCAAGGGGGGAATACTTTTCAAGGGCTTTGGCAAGGGTGTCTTCAAGACCAAGGCGATCGCCATCAATGATGTGGCGCTTGAGCCGCTCTTCAAGGGGCAGGTTCTCCACCTGCGAGCGATCCTGTTGAGTGGTTTTGCCCTCAAACAGCCGCGTGAGTTCAGCAAGGGGGTCATAGACACACACGTCCCCCTCAAAGCGCCGCCGATCATAGATGAGATCACGGCACACCTGCTGATGCTCTGGGTCAATTTTGGCCAGGGGCAAAATTTTGGCCGCACTGACAATAGCAGCATCCATGCCCGCTTGCATCGCCTCATGGAGAAACATCGAGTTGAGGACTTGGCGCGCTGCAGGGTTCAAACCGAAAGAGATGTTGGAGATGCCGAGGAGAATGTGGCAGTCGGGGAGTTCAGCACGAATGCGGCGAATAGCAGCAATGGTTTCGCGCCCGTTGACCCGATCCTCCTCAATTCCTGTGGAAATGGGCAACGCCAAGGGATCAAAGAAAATCTCGTAGGGGGGAATGCCGTAGTCAAGGGCAGCTTTGTAGCCACGTTCGGCAATGGCAAACTTTTTCTCGGCGGTTCGCGCCATCCCCTCTTCATCAATGGTGCCGATGACCACCCCTGCCCCATAGGTTTTGGCCAATTCCAGAACTTTATAAAAGCGGGCTTCGCCGTCCTCAAAGTTGGTGGAGTTCAGCAAGCACTTACCCCCGGCCACCTTTAAGCCTGCTTCCATCTTTTGCCATTCGGTGGAGTCAAGCATCAAGGGCAGGGTAACGTTGGTAACCAGCCGTGAGACCAACTCCCGCATATCGCGCACCCCATCGCGACCCACATAGTCCACGTTGACATCCAGAATGTGGGCACCTTCACGCACTTGGGCGCGAGCAAGGGCAACGAGGCCATCCCAATCTTCGGCGTTGAGGAGATCGCGGCACTTTTTCGAGCCACTGGCATTGAGCCGCTCGCCAATAATCAGGAAGGAATTCTCCTGATCGTAGGGTTGGGGACTGTAGATCGAGGCGGCAGCAGGCATCCGTTGGGGAGTGCGGGTCTTTGGTGTCAGGGTGGCCGCAATTTCTGCGAGGGCAGCAATGTGATCGGGGCGTGTGCCACAGCAGCCGCCAATCACCTGCACACCGAAATCTTCAACAAAGCGGGTAAGGGCAAGCCGCAATTCCATTGGGGTTAGTTTGTAGTGGGCGTGACCGCCGATGTTTTCTGGCAAGCCGGCATTGGGAATACAGGAGATAACAAAGGGAGAGTGCTGCGAGAGATAGCGGATATGTTCCGTCATCAGGTCTGGGCCGGTGGCACAGTTGAGTCCCAAAATATCAATGGGATAGGGTTCCAGAATCGTGAGGGCAGCACCAATTTCGGAACCCACCAGCATGGTGCCCTGCTGTTCCATGGTCACGGAGACCATGAGGGGGCGGCGTTCGCCTCGCTCCCGAAAGACGGCCATCACGCCATTGAGCGCCGCCTTAATTTGCAGTACGTCTTGGCAGGTCTCAATAATAAAGAGGTCAACCCCGCCATCAAAGAGACCAGCCGCCTGTTCGCGAAACGCATTGTAGAGGGTGTCGTAGTCAATGTGGCCAAGGGTGGGGAGCTTTGTGCCTGGTCCCATCGAGCCAGCAACGAAACGGGGTTTGTCGGGGGTACTAAATTCGGCGGCAACAGATTTGGCCAGTTCCGCGGCTTTCTTGCTGATTTCGTAGGCGCGATCGCCCAAATTGTACTCGCTGAGAACAATTGAGGATGAGCCAAAGGTATTCGTTTCAATGACATCTGCTCCTGCTGCCAAAAAATCACGATGCACCTTGGCCACTGCCTCTGGCTTGCTAATCACCAGATATTCATTGCAGCCTTCGTACTCCTTACCACCAAAGTCCGCTGCCGTCAGATTTTGCGCCTGGAGATTCGTACCCATTGCCCCATCAAAAACAATGACACGACGGGGTTCCGCGTGGAGATACTCAAGAAATGCCATAGACATCCACCAAGGCCAGCCAACTGAAACGAGAGAGTCTCCTAAATTTTAGTCCTTTGGGGAAAGGCGCGATTCTTTCTTAGGATGCAACACTACCACTGCGCTCAGGCTTCTGTAAGCACTTTGCTCTAAACCCTATCCCCATGGCCACCCCCCAGAGTAGCCAAACCAAGGAACTTGACTTGAAATCAACCCAAGTCTGACCCTCAAACAGTTGATGAATAAATATACCCCACTGGGTAGCAAGTAGAGCAGCGCCTAAAGCTGAAAGCAAGGGGTGATGGCTTCTGTAAGCAAACCAGGCACCAACGCTGGTAGTAGCCCATAGGGATAGCCAGCTAATTAGACCGAATATTCCCACATCAGCAACTATTTCTAAAAACACATTATGGAGATAGACAAGAGCAAATTCCACAACATTTAACTTGGGATAGAAGAGATGGACAATACTAGATTTTTCAACTATGCCTGAGCCTGTAAACATAAAGTCATTAAGCATTAACCAGCCGTAAAGCCACATCCTATTTCGCTCAATAAATGAATATCCAAAGGGATTTCCAAAGGCTCTTAGAATAGATTGTACACTCTCAGGATAAATGAATAGAAATATTAATATTAGAAGAAGTACAGGAATTAATTTGAGTAGGGGTTTAATGGAAAGAGGGACTCGCAGGATGAGAAGAATTAAAATGCTAATAACTACAGCTGTAAAAGAGGCACGTGATTGCAATAAGATAAGCATGCATGCGCTGGTCACCACACCCACTAAGGTTAACCATTTCAGCCACTTAGGCAGTTCTCTTGTTTTGGGGAAAAGCCACCAAACTAAACTTGTTGGTAGTAGGATAACTATTAGTGCAGGAAAATAGTTTGGGTTATAGCCCCCATCTTCAAATGACCTTGGTGGAGGTAAAATCTTATATATCCCCTCAGGTATAAATGAAAACTTACGAGAGTAAGAAATAGTAAAAAATGGAGCAGAAGAGGCAAATAATATCAGTAATAAAGTTAAAAATAAAATTATTCCCAGACAAAATTGGTTTAATCTTTTATCAGGAACATGACTAATTAAGTGGAAAAATAATAAATACATATTTACACTAAAGAGGAGCACAAGGTAGCTTGATCTTGGAAGGTCTAATTCACCGGTTAATAGAATAGAAAATAGGACAGAGAATAGAAATAATCCCAAAAGCAGTCTAGAAATACTGGTCAAAGGAAGATTTAGTCTATATCTTGCTCTAGTCAATATTTCCAAGCAATAACTCAGAATGCATAGAGCAATTAAGCCAGCAACAACAAAGTAATCATAGGGCAAAATAAGTCGGACTCCACCAAGCAGTAAGGCTGTGATCAAGAAAAAATGAATTTGGTATGAAAAAATCAGGCTAGTGATATTTTTTACAATAGCAGAAGAAAAATTCATAGTCAGAACCTCTTTCTAGAGCTGGCATTTTTGATCAGTGAAATTAAAAAGAATTTTCTCACTTCCCTTGCGGAAATTTTTACTTTCACTTAAGGATATTTCTCTAATTGAGAATTTATCCACCCAAAGTGTGCCTCTACCAGCAAGAGTTAGAGAGGGGTTGAGCCTTGGTTTTCTTAGGTTCCAGTCAATAACGTAAGCATTAACCCATTTCCCGTCTGTTGGCTTAAGTACATAAGGCTTACCGATGGCTAAGATAACTTTAGGTTCCTGTGAATAATCTAGAGGCTTCAGTGTACAGTATCTAACTGAGGCAACATAGGGCTTTGTACCTGATGCAAGCCATCTGTAAAAATAAATACCGTAACCGCTATCTTTTGGAATAACAGCATCAATCCTTAGCTTACCTTGGTTGGTGTTAAAAAAGCCCCTTCGGTTGGGATTTGCCGACCATTGGAGCGGACTAGTGGCAGAGTAGTCAGCGGCCTCAAATTCGGTATTGGTAAGTCGTTCTTTACCAATTTTAATCTCACTTTTAGAGAGGCCTAGAGATTTAGAAATAAATTCAATATCAACTTCAGACTTCTCTTGTAGTGAGCTTGCATGATGCCAGTGGTGACAGCATATCTGGGCCTTATACTCCAGTAGGGAGCGGAGATGTTTCCCCTCTGAAGTCTGCCAAAAGTTGGGCTGCTTTATTTTCGTGAGTATTGGGTCGAGTTCATGGATCATAAGAAAATGCCCAAGTGTTGCCTTCAGCAATCGATCAAGGGCTACTTCAGTTACATCTGTTTTAGGAATTCTTCCGTCTAGTGCGGCAAGCCAGAGGTGAGCTGCTGCTCTTGAATCCAGAGGAATTGGCTTGCGAACACGGGAGAACTGACTCCATGCTTCGCGCACCCTGCCCAACTTAACTAGGTTCTCAATTAAACTGGCCTGTATCAGGCTAGAGTAGGGTTCTACATTCCCTGCTTGCGTTACCTGTAATATATCAACGGCCTTTTGGTATTGCTCAGCACGGGCAAAAGCCTCTGCTGTCTGCCAGCGAACGTGAAGATCATTAGGTGCAAACTGGTACGCCTTCAGGTAAAGGTCAGTTATGTCTCGACCCTGAATCCGAGCAAGTTGAGCAATATTCAAGCAAACCCTTGCTGCAATTGCTTGCCAGTAAAGAGTCAGGAGTAGGATTGCACAAAAGGTGAATAACCAGATAACTAGCCTTTTGCCCTTACTTACCACTTGCCTAAACAATCTCCTATTCTTTGCTTTTTTGGGATTCTCTGAAACTGTCACTATTTCGCTAAGCTAATTTAGACTTATCGAAAACTTTCAAGTTTCCATTTAATCAGCTTCCCCGAAGGAAAGCAAGGGCGCCTTTAACATAGCCTCTTCCTGAGCGGATTGCAACTCCCTGTTCTGAGGAATCCCTTGCAAGGAGGGGTAAATTATTTTCTACGAGATGACTAAAAATGCTCAAACCCTCTCCCAGAGCGACTCCGACGGATTCGACGCAAGAATCAGGTGTTTGCCCATCTGAATAGATCCGTCGGCAGAGAAAATTAATCAGCGGGACACGTCTCTCCTAGCTGTCTGTGACGCAGCTAATTCCTGAGCCAAGAGTTGCTGGTAGATCTCTTCGAGGTGGGGAGTCATTAAATTGCTTTCAATGCCGTAGCCCAGACTGGTCCACGTCTCCGATAGGAGAGCAAACACTTCCTGTACTCGACCTTCTCGCAGCAGTTGCGGAATATCGGCATTCCAAGCGGCAGGATCGGTAAGCCAGCGATAGACGACTTGATCTTGATACTCTGGGGCAAAGCTATAGTTTTGCCAAAACCAGCTTGACGGTTGGGGATGATAGCGAGCGGCTTTCTCCTGCCAAGTGGTGGTGAGAAATTGATAGCGCCCGGCTGCGGTGGTGCATAGATGCTGATTGGGGCCACGGCGAATGGGAATGCAGCGATTCGGATGCTGGCTAAGGTCTTGAACGTGCTCGCCACCATAGAGCAGCGTGTAGGGATTGGCGTCATTGGCCTCACCGACAGAAATGGTGCGCATCAGTGCTCGCACATAGGGGTCACCCCCCTGCATCACCAAGGGGGCAATTTGACTGGATTGCCAGCGGTACCAATACCACCAGAGGGCACTCGAACGCGATGCCAAAAAAGAATAGCCTAGGCCTCCAACAAGGGCGATCGCCAGCAACCAACGGGAAAAGCGCACCAAAGGTCTCCTCACACTGCCGCAACTGAACGGAATAACTCTGGATAGGCCACGGGCGTCTGATCGGGGCGGCTCACCACTTCAAAGATTTTATTGTAGGCACTCGGCTCACCCAAGGCGGCGACGCAAATTTCCGCCACCCGCGATCGCGGGATACTCCCCTCAAAGAGGGTATCTGCCGGGGCAATGATGGGAAAGCCACCCTCATCGGTGTCCTTCAGACCTCCCGGCCGCACAATCGTGTAGGTTAAACCGCTTTCTTGCAGATAACGTTCCGCCTGCTGCTTCCAATACAAAATGAGCCAAAAAAGATTTAGGGGATGGAAAAATTGCGAGACACACAGTGAGGAAACAAGAATAAACTGCTGCACAGGGACAGCTTTGGCAGCGTCCACCAGATTCTTGGTACCCAAATAATCCACACTCAAGGGTTCCAAGGGGTTGAGGCTAGGACTAGCTCCCGTGGCACAAATCACGGCATTACAATCTTTCAGCACTGGGGGCAAGGTCTGCGGTTGGGTGACATCAGCGGTGCGAATTTCTACCGTGGACCAAAGTCCTTGAGCTTTGGCAGGGTTTCGTACAACGGCGATCGCCTGATGTTCAGACCTTTGTAGGGCACTCACAATTCGTTGACCTGTGCGACCTGTGGCACCCACCACTGCAACCTTCACAGTCTCTCTCCAATGACAACCCCTTTGATCATAGGGGAATGTCCCAGTCTTCTTCATCCGCAGGGGGAGTGTCTTTGGGGGGCGGCGGCGTTAAAATGCGGTATTCGGCATCCACCACTTGATCGGGGGGCGGTGGGGCTTTGGCGGTGGCTTTGCGGGAAGGGCGATATTGGTATGCGTAGGTGGTGCGGGGGCGATCTTGAATCTCTGGCTCGCGGCGGGTTGGCGCTGGCTCGCTAAACCAATCCTCGACATCCCTGGTATCAATCTCTGGTTCATCCGCCGGCGGACGCATCGAGGGGTCTGCTGCAGGGGGTTCTTGCGATTGCCCGCTTGTCGGAACCACTGGAGCTTCTGCGGTGAGCCAGAGTAAACACTGGCCGACACCGATCCCAGA
The DNA here is from genome assembly GCF_937958135.1 of uncultured Thermosynechococcus sp. Classification (NCBI taxonomy): domain Bacteria; kingdom Bacillati; phylum Cyanobacteriota; class Cyanophyceae; order Acaryochloridales; family Thermosynechococcaceae; genus Thermosynechococcus; species uncultured Thermosynechococcus sp. The sequence goes on from NZ_CALGOG010000009.1 coordinate 15,982, forward strand.
GAGGGCTGCCACCACAATCCAAGTGGCAAGGGGGAGCGGCGGTGTTTGCTGTCCTAGAAAGCGGAGGGAAATCACCGGCTCCCAATTTTGAACAACGAGTATCGTGAGGAGGGCGATCGCCCCCAAATAAATCCAAGTGCGCATTAGGAAAGGGGTCCTTGCCAGCGTTGCAAAGGCACACAATCCAACCCTAACTGATCGAAGGCACGGGCGATCACAAAATCCACCAAGTCCTCAATGGTCTGGGGACGGTGATACCACGCGGGGATGGCCGGCACAATGCGCGCCCCCGCCATCGCCAATTGGGTGAGGTTTTGCAGGTGAATGAGACTAAAAGGGGTTTCGCGAGGCACCAGCACTAAGGGACGGTGTTCCTTGAGGTGGACGTCGGCCACTCGCTCTAGGAGATCTGAACTTAACCCGGCAGCCAACTTGGCAACGGTGCTCATACTACAGGGAAGAATCACCATGCCCAAGGTGCGAAAGGAACCGCTGGCGATCGCAGCCGACACATCTGTGGGCCGGTGACAGGTGAGGGAACCCTCCCAGACTTGCGCCTGTTCGCGCCAAAACAGGGCCTGCTTGTCGGGCTGGATGGGCAGGGTAAGGCCATATTCCGCCTGCCACACCTGATGCGCCGCCTTTGAGGCTACCAATTGAATGGGATAGCCTGCTTGTAATAGAAATTTAATGGCACGTACGGCGTAAATCAGGCCAGAGGCACCCGTTACACCTAAAACAATCGGTAGAGAAGAGGAGGTCACAATCACAATTACCAAACAAAACCGTTATAAGGTTAACAAAGTTAGGAGGACAGACCCTTTTTCATGTTCTGCAATCCCACCCAATGCGACTTGGTAAATGCCCATGACCCCCCCTGATCCTGCATTTTCTTCCCCCAGTGAGTGGGCAGCCGTGTCTCCCGAAGTGCTCGGGGAACTCTTTGACGCGGCCTTGTTGGAGGGACTCGTGAGTAATGAAACACTAGATATAGAAACACTTTTTCGGGATTTGACCCCCCTTGATCTCCAACCGGTGGCGATCGCCCCTGAACAGTGGCAACAACTACAGACGCAGCACCAGCAAATTGTCCACCACCTAGAGGAAACCCTAATCTGTCTTGCCAAGGTCAAGGCAGTAGCCTACCAGCTTCAGGCTGTGGCCAGCGAGTTTGTGCCGACTCCCAAATATCGCCGCCGCCAGCCGCCCCCTCCCCATCCCTTGGAGTATCTCACGGCTGAGCTGCTGCGGGCGATCGCCCACACCCAAGCCAGTTTAGAACCCGTCTATGAACCCCTCCATCAATTGGGGGAAACCCTCAACGGTACTTCGACACCCCAGATTAGCGAATTTCCCCTAGAGCCTTAGTGGGAAGGCATACGGGGTGAGCCTAGTTGTGGTTCCCTAGGGAGACTGGAGGGAGGGGTAGGCACCGGCGCAGGAGGGGGCAGGCTTTCTGGAGGGGGTAGGGGAGCTGGGCTTAAAATGGGTTCCGGGGCGGGTGCGGGGCTTGGTTCAGGCTTTCGGGTGGGTGCTTTAACCGCTAGGTGCAGCAGTTCTGGCACAGTGACAAAGCGATAACCCTTTTGCCGCAGGCGACGAATCAGCGTGGGGAGGGCTTTGCGAGTAGTAGTGCGATCGCCCCCGCCATCGTGGAGCAAAATAATACTGCCCGCTTTGACTTCCCTGAGGGCGCGCTCAACAATATCCGCTGCGGTGGTGTTGGGTCGAGTATCATGGGTATCCACTGACCACATGATAATGGCATAGTGTTTTGACTTGGCATAATCCACCAGCCCCGTGGTCAAATTGCCCCCTGGTGGGCGGAAGAGGCGCGTTTGCGCTTGGCTTTGTTTGGCAATCAGCGCAGAGGTGTTTTCGATTTCCTGTTTGGCTACCTCTGAAGCAACGCGTTTGTAGGGATGACTCCAACTGTGGTTGCCAACGGCATGACCTGCCTTGACAATCTCAGCAAGCACATGCGGGTACATCAGGGCGTGCTTGCCAAGGACAAAAAAGGTGGCCTTGACATCCTCCTCCTTGAGGATTTGCAGCACTTGGCGGGTGGAGCTACCCCACGGGCCATCATCAAAGGTTAGGGCCACTACGTTTTCGGGCTTCAGTGGTTTGACCTGATAGACTAACTGTCCCCAAAACTTTCTGGGACTGACAAAGCGCGGCACCTCTGCTGCCATTGCTGCTGTCGCTACCAACAAAACAGTAACTCCCCACAGGTGCCACTGCGATCCCATTTATTTTCCTCTGTTGATCTCGATTAAATTAATCGTGACTTAAGGGGGCGTTCGGCGTTGGCTCCTTGAGCAGGGGAAATCCCAGAGCTTCCCGTTGCTGGACATAGGTTTGGGCAACCCGCCGTGCCAATGCGCGAATGCGACCAATGTAGCGGGTGCGCTCCGCCACCGAAATCACGCCACGGGCCTCCAGCAGGTTAAAGGTGTGGGAACACTTGAGCACGTAGTCCAAGCTGGGGAAAACCAACTGCTTTTCCAGAAGCTGCTCCGCCTCCTGCTGGTAGAGACTAAAAAGGGTAAACAATCGTTCCGGATCGGAGGCCTCAAAATTGTACGTGGATTGCTCAATTTCCCCTTGGAGATGGACATCGCCATAGGTAAGGCTAGAGTTCCAACGGATATTGGCGATCGCGTCCACTTCTTGAAGGTACATTGTCAGCCGCTCCAAGCCGTAGGTAATTTCAATGGACACTGGCCGGCAATCCAGACCCCCGCACTGCTGAAAATAGGTAAACTGAGTTATTTCCATACCGTCGAGCCAGACCTCCCAGCCCACCCCCCACGCGCCAACGGCGGCATCCTCCCAGTTGTCTTCAACAAAGCGAATATCGTGCTCTTGGGGACGAATGCCAAGGGCGCGCAGCGACTCCAAATAGAGTTCTTGGATATTGTCGGGAGAAGGCTTGATCAGCACTTGGTACTGGTAGTAGTACTGGTAGCGGTTGGGATTCTCGCCGTAGCGACCATCCCCCGGTCGCCGACAAGGCTCCACATAGGCCACTGCCCAAGGCTCAGGGCCGAGGGCACGTAAAAAGGTATGGGGGCTTTTGGTGGCGGCGCCCTTTTCCACGTCGTAGGGCTGGGCAATCAAGCATCCCTGGGCCGACCAAAATTGGTGCAGCGTCGCAATAACATCCTGAAAGTACATGAGCTTAGATGTGAATGCCGCACTCGGTTTTGCCCATGCCGCGCCAGCGACCCGCCCGTTCATCTTCCCCTTCGGCCACAGGGGTAGTGAGGGGTTCATCCCCAATGCTGGCATAGCCGCGATCGTGGAGGGGATTGTAAATCACCCCGTGCTCCATCACGTAGGCCCAAGTTTGCTTGCGTGTCCAAGCAGCAAGAGGATTAATTTTCAGACGCCCCTCTTTGTCCAGTTCCACATAGGGCATATTGGCACGGGTGACCGCCTGATCGCGACGCCGTCCCGTAAGCCAAGCCACGGTATGGAGTTCTGCTAAGCCTCGTTGCAGTGGTTCAATTTTGGTGACATAGTGAAACTGCTCAACATTCCTTTCCCAAAGCTTGTCACCATAGCGCTCAGCAAAAGCCTCACGGCTGTCCACTTCGGGAGTTTTGTAGATGCGCAAATCAAGACCATATTTTTCCTTGGCCTGCTGCACGAATTCCAGGGTCTCCGGAAAGTGGTGCAGTGTATCCAAAAAGAGAACGGGCACAGGAGGATGCGGGCGCAGATCGCGGTAGAGCAGATCCGTAATCACCATGTCATCAATGTTAAAGGCACTGGTCTGCACTAGCCCCTGGGGAATTTCAGCCACTGCCCACGCCAAGATTTCGCGGGGATGCGCCCCTTCAAAGCGCTGGTTGAGGGCATCGAGGTCAAAACTTACGGATGGAGCCATAGACGGTGTTTGCGCGGTTCTAGAGAGTACTCTTTAGCTTACCAAATCGCGACGCTCCCTCACGTTATGCCACTAAATTGCAATGGGAAGTCCCGGCGGACGGAATAGCGGAGTTGCACCAAGGAGGATCAACCTCCTTGCTCCACAGGTCATCGTCAGGGCGAGAACCAAAAAGACGAACAGGGGTTTCTTCCCCCGCCAATTGCCTGAGAAGGGAGCGAAGGCCGGTCATTTATTCACCTGTTAAGCGCCTGCGATCGCCTGCTTAGTGCTCAGTATCGTTGGATTTATTAGGAAGTCGAGACTTCCCTTCAGACTTTTAGCACCCAATCTAGCGTACTCCCTTACCCGAATCATGAGTAAGAGTTGGCAGGACTGGAATTACCATTACAGGAATAAAAATTAACAAAGATAGTGTCGAGGGAGCTTTTAAGTTGTTGACATCTTTCTCGGGCTGTTAGCTTGCGCCGGCGTAGCGATAGGCCGGAGTTTCCTGCTGCGCTCAAGCCGAGCTTAAATGGCTTCCGTTCCCCCAAGGCGTTTAGGGGTTCCGACCACATCGGCAACCAAATGAAAAGGGGGGAAGACCCCCCGCGGGCACAGCGTTAACGTTGTTTACTCAACTCCTTCAATTTTGTCCTCAACCTCTTGATAGAGTTGTCGCAGGAGTTGCAGATTGGCTTCACTGGTCTGCCAGTAGCCCCGGCCGTGGAGTTCGAGGAAGGTGCTCACCATTTTGCGGAAAGAGTGGGGATTGGTATTCAGCAGCCGCTGCCGCATCTGCTCATCGAGAATAAACGTGGCATTCGCCTCCTCATAAACCCAGTTATCCACAGCCCCTGCGGTCGCAGACCAGCCCATTGTGTTTACCAGTCGTTTCGAGATCTCGCGCACCCCTTCGTAGCCGTGGGAGAGCATCCCCTCATACCACTTGGGATTCAGAAGCTTGGTACGGCTGTCGAGGCGAACGGTTTCCGAGAGGGTACGCACTTGGGCATTGGCCGTGGTGGTGTCGGCAATGTAGGCCTTGGGTTGCTTGCCATCGGCGCGGAGTGCCCCCACTAGCTTAGTTGGGTCTGAGTCAAAGTAGTGGCTGACATCCGTGAGGCTAATTTCTGAGGAGTCGAGATTTTGGAACGTCACATCCACCGTTTTGAGGGCGGTCTCAAAGAGTTCCCGCGCCTGCTGCATTGTCCCCGGCGAATCTGCCGAGAAGGCAAAGGACTTGCGGGAGAGGTACATCTCTTGAAGCTCCGACTCCTGCTCCCAAGAACTATTTTCTACGGCGAGGTTGACATTGGCCGCGTAGGAACCAGAGGCATTGGTAAAGACCCGCGTCGCGGCTTGCCGCAGCTCAATCCCTAATTCTGAGGCCTGTTGCAGGGCGTGCTTGCGGATAAAGTTCAGCTCCAGGGGTTCATCGGCTTCAGCCGCCATTTTGATAGCTCGGTCAATGAGCGCCATCTGGTTGATAAATAGATCGCGGAATACTCCAGAGCAGTTGACCACAACATCAATGCGTGGCCGCCCCAGTTCCTCTAGGGGGATGAGTTCCACTTTGTTGACCCGTCCCAAGGAGTCGGGAAGTGGCCGTGCCCCCACCAGCCACAGCACTTGGGCAAGGGACTCGCCATAGGTTTTGATATTGTCTGTGCCCCAGAGCACCATGGCAATGGTTTCCGGCCATTGGTTGTTGTTTTCCGCCTTTTGCCGCGCGAGGAGGCGATCCACCACGACTTTGGCAGACTGCACAGCGGCGGCGGTGGGAATGGCCTGGGGATCTAAGGCGTGGATGTTTTTACCCGTCGGCAAGACCTCAGGGTTACGAATGGGATCGCCACCCGGTCCGGGGAGAATGTACTCACCTTCAAGGGCTTGTAGCAGTGCCCCCAGTTCATTGTCGGCCACAATCTGCTGCAAACAGAATTCCAGATACTCCATGAGGGGCTTGAGGGCAGCGGCATCCACGTGGGGATAGCCCGCCCCATGGAGAGCTTCCATCCATGGCTCTTTGCGTCCCATGTTGAAGAAGTTCAGCTTCGAGACCCGTGAGACACGACCATCGGCATCGGCTTGGGCTTGCACCAGCGCACGGACGGCGGCACGGGTTGCCTCGTTAATTTGGCGCAGTAGTTCAACGTCCGCCAGTACCCCGCGATCGCTATTCTGATAAATTTCGTCAATGTCTCGACCTAGGCTCTCGGCAATGAGCCGCGGCAGACTCTTGATACCCTCCTCAGGGCGATCCAAGCTGGCAATATTCACCAAGGTGGCCACTGCCTCTTCCGTTGTCGGTGGCTTACCAATGACGTGCAGGCCACAGGGCAAGAGGCGGCTTTCAATCTCCATCAGCTTGATATAGACCTTGCCCACGAGGGTATCCCGCTCCTCGGCACTGAGATCCGCAGCGTCCTTGTCGGGGAGGGCCACATCCTGATCGAGATTCACCATGCGGCATTTGTCCATGATTGTGTTCACAATCTGAACCCCCCGACCGCTGTCTTTGAGGGTTTGGTAGGAGCCAATCAGATCGCTGAGTTCCCGCAGTCCTTTGTAAAGACCTGCATTTTCCGCCGGCGGAGTGAGGTAGCTAATTGTGTTGGCATAGCTGCGGCGCTTGGCAATGGTAGCTTCCGAGGGGTTGTTGGCGGCGTAGTAGTAGAGGTTGGGAATACAGCCAATCAGATTGTCAGGATAGCAGTCCCCGGACATGCCCATCTGTTTACCCGGCATGAATTCCAAGGAGCCATGGGTGCCAAAGTGGAGCACCGCATCCGCTTGCCAAATGTGGTTGAGGAATGTGTAATAGGCAGCAAAACCATGATGGGGACTGGCGGAACGGGAGAAGAGCAACCGCATTGGATCGCCCTCGTAACCAAAGGTGGGCTGAACCCCAATAAAGACGTTGCCGTAGGCTTTGCCGTAAATCAGCAGGTTCTGGCCATCACTGTTCAGGTGCCCCGGCGGTTTACCCCAGTTTTCCTCCAGCCGTTTGGCGTAAGGGGTGAGGCGTTCGTATTCCGCTACACTCATGCGGTAGGCAATGTTGAGTTCAGGACTTCCCACTTGAGCATGGGGATCGTGGAGAATGTCTTGCATCAGAGCTTCGGCACTCTGCGGCATGTCCTGTACGTCATAGCCGTTGTTTTTCAGGGCTTCCATAACTTTGTAGATGGAGCCAAAAACATCCAAGTAGGCGGCCGTACCAACATTGCCTTTATCGGGCGGAAAGCTAAAGATGGTGATGGCAACTTTCTTTTCTACCTTGGGTTTGCGGCGCAGATTAGCCCACTTCAGTGCCCGCTGCACAATCATTTCCACGCGGTCTTGGAGGGCGATCGCCTTGCCGGTCATGCCATCCCGACCGGAGAGAATGATAGGCTCAATGGCCCCATCCAGTTCCGGGAGGGCAATTTGCAGTGCTACTTGAATGGGGTGCAGGCCCAGATCGCTGTCCTCCCATTCCTCGGTGGTTTGAAATACAAGGGGCAGTGTCACCATGTAGGGGCGGTTGAGTTTTTTTAGGGCTGCCACAGCTTTGGGATGATCCTGCTTGGCAGGGCCGCCCACAAGGGCAAAGCCGGTAAGGGACACCACCGTGTCAACAATGGGTTTTTCAGGGTTGACGGGATCGTAGAAGAATTTTTCCAGCGGCATCGAAAAGTCTAGCCCGCCGGAGAAGACGGGAATCACCCTTGCCCCTTGGGATTCAAATTCTTGGACAATCGCCACATAGTGGGCGTCATCGCCCGTAACAAGGTGGGTACGCTGCAAGAGCAGACCGATGGTGGGGGCGAGGGGATCTTTGAGATCGGCACCAATATCGCGGCGACTGTTGAACCAGTTGAGGTACTCTTTGAGATCCTCAAACATCTGGGGTGCCAAGGGGTGCCAAATGCCCGTGTCGGGATAGGTGATGGGTTCTTGGTAACTGAGGTGGCTATTGGGCTGACCCTTGAAGACGTAGCGATCGGCCAGCATTAAGAGAAAGTTTTGCAGGTTCTCCGGTGACCCCCCCAGCCAATACTGGAAGCTGAGCATGAAGTTGCGGGCATCTTGAGCTTTATCAATGGGGAGGTACTTCAGCACTTGGGGCAGGGTTCGCAGGAGTTTGAGCATGGCATCTTGGAAGCCAGCGCCTGATTTCTCCTTGCGCTTCTTCATAAAGTTGGCAATGACGCTCTTGGATTGGCCAATCTGAGCTAAGGAAAAACTGCCCATTTTGTTGAGGCGCATCACCTGCGGCAGGGAGGGGAAGACCACTGCTACATCAAGGCGATCGCGATAGGGCTGCACTGCCTCAACCACCTTATCGGCTAAGTCCTCAATGAAAATGAGGGAGGCAATAAACACATTCGCCCGCGCCACGTCTTCACAGAAGGCGGCATAGTTTTCAGGATTGCGCAGTTCCTCAAGGAGATAGCCACTGATTTCAATGGCCACCTGTGGATGGGTGTCGTTAATGCTGTGAACCGCTGCCGATAGCGCGCTCTGGTATTGGGCTTCAAGTACCACATACACCACTCGCAACAGCGATCGCCCATTCAACGCCGCTGGCGCGATATGCCGAATCGTGGACTTGACGTGGGTGAACATGCGTTCAAACTCCTTAGTAACGATCGAAACCAAACCCCAAGTGGGATGTACAGCTCCTTGTAACTGCGGGGAACCGATGCTGAGAGGCTCGTCTCCCCTGGCTGGATAGGTGTTAAGCGTCTTTTCTCTTTCCCCAACGGGCTGTACCTCTTGTGGTTGTAGCAGAAAATCAAGCTGTGGAGCGACTTTGCGCCTCTGTGGTAACAAATTGCAACGCTTTGCTACCTAAGTATTAAAACTTATTACAGAACTTGACTGTTGAGAAGTCAGTGGTACTAGACAACCGTTTGCCAATTGCCACGTGCGATCGCTAATCTCCCGCAGTTCGGTGGCCTCATGGGTCACCACAAGGAGGCTCCAGTGTTCCTTCAGGCGGCGCAGCACCTGTACCAATTGGCGGCGCATTGACCAATCCAGACCCGCTGTGGGTTCATCGAGCAAGAGCAGGTAGGGTTGGCGCACCAGTTGTACCGCAAGGGCAAGGCGACGCTGCTGACCGCCACTGAGGGATTCGGGGCGAGTGTGCAAAGGCAGGTGCTCCAAGCCAACATCCGCAAGGGCGCGGTAAAAATTCTCGTAGGGAATTTCCGGGTGACCAAAGCGCAGCTCTTCCAGAATGGTACTGCCGCAGAAGTAGCGATCCGGGAACTGAAAGACCAATCCGGCCAACTGTTGTAAATGCTCAGGTGTGAGAACCTGATCCTGCCATTGAATGATTCCGCGACTGGGGGTGGCCAGGCCCGCTAAAATCTCTAGTAGCGTAGTCTTGCCGGATCCACTGGGTCCGATAATCAATCCCAGTTCAGCCGTCCCCAGCTCTAAATTGATGTCCCGTAAAATGGGCTGAGGGGTAGCAGGGGGGTGGTAGCTGAGATGGCGAACTAAAAACAAGAGATAGACTCCGGAGGTGATAACCGTGCAAACCCGTCAACTGCGCCTATGGCAACGCTTTGCTCTCTATCTTAGTGGAGCGATCGCCCCTTGGGTACTCAGCACCGCTGTCCTTGCCAAAGATCCTTTCCGCACCGGCTCACAGGCACGTCCCATTTCAGATCAAACGGAAGCCGTTTTTGTGGCTCTCTTTCGCGATGGCGATTATGTCAAAGGGAAAGAGTTACTGCCTGCTGCCCTAGAGCGCGATCGCCAAGAACCGCTCACCCTGACCTTGGCTGCCGCCATTGCCTACCTGAATGAAGATTGGGCAGGATACAAACGCTATGCTGAGGAAACCCTCCGCGCTGCCCAAGCCCTTACCCAGCGCGATCCCCTGCGGGGAAATCTCTACCAAGCCGTGGGACATTTCCTGATGGCGGGCTATGAGATTTCCGCTGCTGGCGCAGGGCCTGTGGCCGGTGCCCCCGCCGCCCTATTGCGTGTACAGCAAATCTTAGATCATGTCGGGCGAGCTGAAGCGGTCAACCCTCGCGATCCGGAATTAAATCTGGTGCGGGGCTTTATGGAGTGGGGCATTGCCAGTAATGTCGGCTTTGTCAGCATGGATCGGGCAATTCAAACCCTGCAAACCTACGCTGCTCCCGATTACCTGAGTTATCGAGGTCTGGCCTTAGCTTATCGCGATCGCCAGCAGTGGCCGCAAGCTTTGAATGCGGTTGATCAAGCCTTGGCGGTGGCTCCCCATAATCCAGAACTGCTATACCTCAAAGCGCAGATTTTAGCCGCCAGTGGCAATCGATCCGAGGCACAGCAGTACTTCCAGCAAGCCCTTGCCAAACAAAACCAATTGCCACGGGGCATTCGCGAGGAAATTCAGCAGTTTAGCCGCCGCATTTTGCCTCAGAGCTAGGGTACTGGCTGAGACAGCGCTTGCACAATGGGTAGGTCAGTGATATCAGTACTGATCACAGGTTTCGCTTGCTCTAAAATGGCAAAAATTTCAGAACGGCAGTTCCACTGGGGAGTTTCGCCGTATCGAAGGGTGAGTTGGGTCAAGATTTCTAAGGCATAATCAGGGAAGTCCAGGGCATCGGCAATTGCTGCTAGCTTTAATAGGTGCTCTGGGGTTTGTAGATGGGCATTGTGTTGCCGTTGGTCGTCACCGAGCAAATCCCGCAAGTAGATTGCGTCAGCCCATAGAAGTTGGCCTGCGCGGCGCTGCGACTGAAAAGGTGAGAGGTAGCGAGGCAATCGGCACCAACCATCATGGGTCAGTAAGTCAAAAAGTACAAATCCTTGGGACCGTAAATAGGCATCAACATCCCCAAAAAGCGGCTGCCCCCTATAAACTTCCGAAAACTCAACTTCAACAATGACGGCTAAAGTACTTCCTGCTAAAAGATGTTGACCGCCTTGCAAAACATCCAGGTCTGCGCCTTGGACATCCACCTTGAGCACCTCTACACTCTCCAGCCCCTCAGTTTGGGCAAATGCATCTAGTGTTGTTGTTTCCACTTGAACGGTTGCTGCAACACCTAAGCCGGGGTTGAATCCTTGAAACCGTGATGTATAGCTCAAATTCGGTTCATACAAGGAACTACAGTGAACTGCATTGGTAATGTACAGGGTTGATTCACCCACCTGTTTCCCAAGAGCAAGGGGATAGTGGCGCTCAAACCAAGTAATTCCTTGGGCTTCTAGGGCAGCATTTGCTGCATCACAGGCCTCTGGATCGGCATCAAAACCATAAATTCTCAAATTGGGTGCAAAAATATGCCATGGGGATTGGCCATAATCATCGTCACGATAAATTTTGCGAGAACCGGCAATGCACAAGGTTAAGGAAATCAGATCGAGCTTTCCTGCAGATTTTAAGATGTTGTTAATGAGTCCCATGGCAGAACAATATTTCTAAAGGTCAATCACAATTCTGAGTTAATTCTAGTCCAGTGATTAAGTGTGCTGTCCTTGGGACAATGCTGTACCGCTGCTGTGCGACGATAAGGATAAGCAGCCAAAACTTTGGAGAACTTCCCTCGCCCCATGATTGATGAACTCTTGGAACTCTCACCCAACTGGGGACTGGATACCCTGTTGTTGCTGGTGGTGTTGTTGGCCCTAGAAGCGGTTCTTTCGGCAGACAATGCGATCGCCCT
>NZ_CALGOG010000010.1:0-5825 GCF_937958135.1 uncultured Thermosynechococcus sp.
TGCCCACCCGCATTGCGGAGGGTGCAGTTGAACCGGGAGACGGTGTGGTGTTCTTTAATTTCCGTCCCGATCGCGCCCGCCAACTCACCCAAGCCTTTATTGACCCTGACTTTAGCGGCTTTGAACGCAGGCTGATTACACCACTGGAATATGTGACCTTGACACAGTACGATACTAACTTTAACTGTGGGGTGGCCTTCCCCCCGCAAAACCTCAATCATATCTTAGGGGAGGTGATTGCCGAGCATGGCCTGAAGCAACTGCGGGCAGCGGAAACGGAAAAATATGCCCACGTCACCTACTTTTTTAATGGCGGCCTCGAGGAACCCTTCCCCGGAGAGGATCGCATTCTCATCCCCAGTCCGATGGTGGCCACCTACGATCAAGCGCCGGCCATGTCTGCCCTCGCTGTCACAGAAGCGGTTAGGGAAGCCATTGAAAAGCAGGAATATGCCCTCATTGTGGTCAACTTTGCCAATCCCGATATGGTGGGACACACAGGGCAATTGGAGGCCACCGTCCAAGCCATTGAAACGGTGGATCGCTGCGTGGGAGTGCTCGTAGAAGCAGCAACAAAAGTGGGGGGCACACTGCTGATCACCGCCGATCATGGCAACGCTGAGTACATGATTGACGAGGACGGCAACCCTTGGACGGCTCACACCACCAACCCTGTTCCCTTCATCTTGGTGGAAGGGGAGAAACGTAAAATCCCCGGCCATGGTGCGGATGTCACCCTGCGGCAGGACGGCTGCCTTGCGGATATTGCGCCGACCATTCTGGAAATTTTGGAGCTGCCTCAACCCCCTGAGATGACGGGGCGATCGCTAATTACCGATGCCCCCTACCAAGTCCGTCTAAATCGTACACCGATTTCTCTTAAGGTCTAAAGCCGTTCTCAGCCCAAGGGTGACGGCACAAAACTTTAAGATTTCCTAAAATGGGAGCAGTGCTTATCCTGGTTCTATGGCCACCTTTCGCTCCATTTTGGGTTACTATCGCGCCTACCGGGGGATGGCGATCGCCAGTATTACCGCCGCTAGTCTCTGTGAGCTAGTGGATTTGCTCGTACCCTATGCGATTGGCCAAATCCTTAACTTACTTTCGCAACAGCCCCTTGACCCGCCAGTGGTGGCGATCGCCGGCACGCTCCAAGCTTGGACCGGCTGGCAGAATTCCTTTGCAGTCAATCTCACCGTTCTTGGCAGTATTGTTTTTCTGGCAACTGTTGTTCGCGCTCCGATTCAACCGTGGTTAGGTGTTTGGTTTCACTGGTGGATTGCCCTTGCTGCCCGCCGCGATCACACCCGCAAAGCTGTGGAGAAAATTCTTACCCTGCCCCTAGAGTTTTTTGAAGAAAACAACCCCGGCCGCATTGCCAACCGCGTCAATAAGGGAATTTCCAACCACACGTGGAGCTACCCGGAAATTGCCGGTCAACTCATTCCCAAAACGGTGCGCGTCCTTGGCATTGGTGTCATTCTGTGGTGGCTGGACTGGCCAATAGCCTTGGGGTTAATGACTTCCTTTACCCTAATTTTTGTCTTAACCCTGCGCACGCTGCGGCGCCTCATTCAAAAAGAAGAGATTCTTGACAGCCATATTGAGAGCACCGAGAGCCGTACCTCGGAGATCATTACCAACATCAAAACCGTCAAGGCCTTTGCCACCGAAGCCCGCGAGTTGGCTCGTCAAACCCGGCGTCTTGATCGCGAGTTCAAGATGGTGATTGATCGGATTCATCGCGGCTACATGTATTTAATTACTTGGCAAGCAGGTTTGGTGCAATTCTGTCTATTCACATTGTTGGGCTTCTCACTGGCTGCCACAATTGGCGGACGGGTGTCCATTGGTCACTTTATTACGATTTACACCCTCGCCAGCATGGCCTACGCCGAAATTACGCCCCTCTCGCAGGTGTCTGAGGTCTTTGCACGGCGCTATGCCTCCATTTTGCGCTTCCATGAATTTATGGAACTACCGCCGGGGCGCGATGCCATTGACTTAGAGCAAGAAGAGATTCCCACCCTGAAGTTTTCGGGCAAGGTGGATTTTCAGCATGTTTGGTTTAGCTACACGCCGGGGCGCCCCATTCTGCGGGATATTCATTTGCTCATTGAACCCTGCCAAACGGTGGCCTTAGTGGGGCGTTCGGGTTCGGGAAAATCCACGCTAATCAAGCTTCTCTTTCGCTATTTCCAGCCGGATCAAGGACAAATCCTCATTGATGGCCAAGATATTCAAACCCTTGATGTGCGTGCCTATCGTCGTCGTCTAGCCATTGTTCACCAGGAGGTGGATGTCTTTAATGGAACGCTGTGGGATAACTTGACCTACGCCAATCCCAACGTGAGTGCGGATGCCGTCTATGAGGCCTGCGCGATTGCCCGGGTGGATGAATTTGTGCATCAGTTGCCCTTGGGCTATCGCACGATCGTGGGGGAACGGGGGTTGCGGCTTTCCGGCGGACAGCGACAGCGGCTAGGGATTGCCCGTGCCCTCTTGGCGGATCCCGATGTACTGATCTTTGATGAGGCCACCTCCAGTTTAGATTATGAATCGGAGCGGGAAATTCAACTTGCCCTGCGCTCAATTACCGGCACCCGCACAATGATTGTGATTGCCCACCGCCTGAGTACGGTTCGGGATGCCAATCAAATTGTGGTGTTGGATCAAGGCAGGATTTGTGAGCAGGGAGACCATGAGACCCTGCTTGCCCAAGGGGGGTTGTATGCCCATCTCTATTCCATTCAGCGCGATCGCGCCCCCCATTCCTAGCTAAGATCCACACCAAGGAAACGATCCAAAAGCCGATAGCGCCAAAACGTGCGTAACAAGATTACCCAGACGAACACAATTAAGATAATCAATGCCCACAGCCACGCCGAGAGGGGTTCCAACTCCGCCACTGCCCGTAGGGTCGGCGAGCAGCTGATTATCAAGAAGGTGGCCAGTAGGGCTACCACCACCGCAGGATAACGCCAGTTGCCCACAAGGGGGGCACCGCCAACCCATGTCGGATGGGGAGGTTTGAGAAAGAGGACTAAACAGAGGGAGGCCAACATCAGGGTCGTTACTAAGGCAGTGCGGGCGATCGCCACACTTTGACCCAATTCCGAGAGCATCTCACGGTCATTCAAGAGCGCCGGATCGAGCCGTCCTTGCAGGAATTCCATCAGGGGGGTGAGTTCCCGAGCTAAAATCCCGAAGTATATGAAAATGGCCAACAGGGCTAGGCTAAGCGTAGCCGGCACTACAAAGTGCAGCAATGAACGAATCAGCGACCGATGGGGGCGGGGTCTCGGCACTGCCCAAAAAGCTACAGCAAGGGTGGGTAGCCCCACGCCCCACAGAGTTAGCAGGCTATTGTGTTTAATCAGCAGCGGAAAGGCCCGCCCCGCCATAACGGTCACCAGACAGAGCAAACTATAGCTAAAGACCCGCACCAAAAAGAGTTTGGTGACATCCTGAATACCGTTGTAGATGCGCTGCCCCTCGCGAAAGGCTGCCGGTAAGGCCGCAAAGGAATCCGCAAGTAATACGATGTCAGCAACATTACGGGTAATGGCACTGCCACTTTCCATCGCAATTCCCACGTTGGCCTGCTTCAGGGACAGGACATCGTTCACGCCATCGCCAATCATGGCCACTTGATGTCCGAGGGCGCGGAGTCGAGTGACGAGTTTTGCCTTTTGCTCTGGAGTAATGCGACCAAAGACCGTGGCTTTCTCGGCCATCTGATCAAAGCTGGCATCATCCATGGCAGCGAGTTCTGCTCCGGAGATGGCGATCGCCCCTGCATCGAGGCCGACTTGTTTACCGAGGGCCACTACGGTTTCTGCATGGTCACCGGAGATAATTTTGATTTGAATTCCCGCCTGTTGAAAGCGTTCCAAAACATCGCGGCATTGGGGTCGTAGGCGATCGCCCACCCAAATCACTGCTAAAGGCTCGAGGTCTGGGGGCAATAGGGGAATCTGCTGAGGCTCATCCCACGTGGGATCACTGCTACTGCGGGCAAAGAGAAGCACCCGAAATCCCTGCTGCCGTCCCCGCTGGAGCAACTCAGCCACCGCAGGGGAGAGGTTTTCACTTTTGAAAAGGATATCCGGCGCCCCTAAAATGAACACTTCTGAGTCATTCCACGCTGCGGCACTCCACTTGTAGGCAGAAGAAAAAGGAATTTCGAGGCGAAGGGGTTGGGGACTGCCACCAAAACTTTCTGTGAGGGCAACAATTGTGCGGTTCGGAGCACTGACACTGGCGGTAAACATGGCTAAGGCGGCTTTCGTCTTTTCTTCTGCATCAGTGAGGGGGTACCAGCTATGGAGTTCAAGGGCATTAGCCGTCAGCGTGCCCGTTTTGTCAAGACAGAGAATATCCACACCACTGAGGGACTCAATGGCATTCACCTGCTGCACGAGGACATTGGCGCGGGAGATGCGCAGCGCCCCCAACGCATAGGTGAGTGTAATGGTCAGATACAATCCCACCGGCACCAGACCCGCCACCACTGCCGCCGTTTGCACACTCATTTGTAGAGTGGTCAGGCGCACCAATAGGGAGAGCAGCACCAATAGCCACAGGAAAACCGCAAGGGCAAGAATGACGCGGATAATCAGGTTAATTTCCCGTTGCAGGGGGGTCAGTTTATGGTGGTAGGTCTTGGCGGCCGCAGTCAGTTGATGAGCGGTACTTTCTTCCCCCACCTGCTCGGCCACATAGGCGGCGGCACCGCGCACACAAAAGCTCCCCGAATACAGGCGATCGCCCGCTCGCTTGGAAATGAGATCCGACTCCCCTGTCAGTAACGACTCATCCACTTGAATCTGCCCATCGCCAATTACCGTGCCATCCGCAACGATTTGATCCCCCGGCTCTAAGAGGAGAATATCCCCCTCCACCACTTCTGCTGGATCAATAATCGCTTCTTGGCGATCGCGCAGTACCTTGACACGGGGACGGGTGAGGAGGCTAATTTCATCCAACTGCCGCTTGGCACGAATTTCTTGGAGGATACTAATGATGGCATTGAGAAACACAACCACAATAATGGCGGCCACATCCCCCGGACGGCCCAAAAAAAGCAAAATGACACTGATAAAGGCAAAAACCCCGTTGATAAAGGTCAAGAGGTTTTCCCGCAAGATATCGCCATAGGTGCGATTGCTTTCACTCGCTTGACGGTTAATGCGACCTCTGGCTTGTCGCTCTGCCACTTCCGCCGCCGTAAGACCCGTCAATGGTGCTGCCATACTTCAGGTTTCCGCTGGTTTAACCACAAACACTGAGCAGGGAGCATCAGCAACAACGGCGCCACTCACCGAGCCTTGCACAACTCGCTCAACTCCCGTGAGACCGCGACTCCCCAGCACAATTAGGTCTGCTCCGTAGATATTGGCCAAGCGTAAAATTTCCTCGACGGGGTCACCGGTAACAATTTCAATTTCTGAGTCACAGGGGAGGTAGCTTTGAAACTGTTGTAAGTGCTGCTCAATACTGCGGTAGGTGCCCATTTGCGGATGCAACGAGGGGCGATCGGCACTGACCCCAAACCCCAACTCCACCGGTGAAATCACATGGCTAAGAATCACCTGGGCATCGGGCTCCAGATTTAACTGTGTTACCGCGGCCATCACCCGTGCCGATAACTCGCTGGTATCCAGTGCCACTAAAATTGTTTTGAACATGCCTGGGACTCTGTAGTTGCAATCTCTTAGTCTGCCACAAGAGCGCAAGTAGCGGTCAAACAATTCTTCTGGCCAGTTATAGCCATTCCCACAGAAGTGTTGCCTGGAACAAAAGCCGGCATTCTCAGCCAAAAG
>NZ_CALGOG010000011.1:0-18349 GCF_937958135.1 uncultured Thermosynechococcus sp.
GTTCTGGCGGGGGTGTCCTTTGGGGCACCTCTCCTAAGCGTCGAGGGAACCCTAGCCAAGACTCTGTGAACGGGGAATCTCCTGCTATACGCGTTGGCGTGAGCCTGCCGTTAGGCATAGCGTTAGCGGGATGAGCGTCAACTTTGCGGTAAACCTGACTGTATTGACTCTATTGATTATCGGCCATTTCTCAACCTACAGGCCAAAATTGTTTGGCATCAGCCCAGTTGTCTTGCTCAAGGAGGAATTAACTATACAAATAACTGTTTAGCATTCTGCCCGATGGTAGTCCTGAAGTGCCCGTACTTCTAGGGTTGAGGTTTGCAGAGTTTTAATGGCGGCAGCCGTTGCCTTCGCCCCTGCGATCGTGGTCACCAGGGGAATTTTGTAGGCAAGGGCGGTGCGACGGATCAATTGGGCATCGGTACGCGCCTCTTGACCGGAGGGAGTATTGAGAATAAGGTGAATTTGCTCATTTTTAATGGCGTCGAGCACATGGGGGCGGCCTTCGTGGAGCTTGAGGATGAGTTCAATATTGCTCAGACCCGCTTCGAGCAAGGCATTGCGGGTGCCTGCGGTGGCGATAATCCGAAAGCCGAGGGACTGCAACTCCTGCACCACGGGCACAATTGCTCTCTTGTCGCGATCGCTCATTGACACAAAGACGGTGCCTTTCAGAGGCAACTTTTGATTGGCGGCCAGTTGGGACTTGGCGTAGGCAGCACCAAAGGTCATATCAATCCCCATCACCTCACCGGTGGAGCGCATCTCGGGTCCTAGCACCGTATCGGTACCGGCAAATTTTTCAAAGGGCAGGACAGCTTCCTTGACGGCGACATGGTTAGGAATTTTCTCATCAAGGAAATTGAGTTCCGCGAGGGTTTTTCCTGACATTAGGCGGGCGGCCATTTTCGCAAGGGGAACGCCAATTGCCTTCGAGACAAAGGGCACAGTGCGCGAGGCCCGCGGGTTGGCCTCCAAAATATAGACCTGCTCCCCTTGGACTGCCAGTTGTAGATTGATTAGCCCGACTACGCGAAGTGCTTTGGCAAGGGCAATACTCCAGGTGCGGATGGTCTGCAACACAGTGGGAGAAAGGGATTGAGTGGGCAGGCTACAGGCGGAGTCCCCAGAGTGAATCCCCGCTTGTTCAATGTGTTCCATAATTCCGCCAATGACCACGGTACCCGTCGCATCGGCAATGGCATCCACGTCCACTTCAATGGCATTTTCCAGATACTTATCAATGAGAATCGGTCGCTCTGGCTCCACCTGAACTGCTTCGTTCATATAGCGTTCCAGTTCAGCATCGGAATAGACAATTTCCATCGCCCGGCCGCCGAGGACATAACTGGGGCGCACCACCACCGGGTAGTTAATACGCTGGGCAATGCGCAGGGCTTCGGCATAGCTGCGAGCCGTACCATTGGGGGGCTGGGGGATATTCAGCTCCCGCAAAATTTTCTCGAAGCGTTCGCGATCTTCGGCAATATCAATGGCCTCAGGGGACGTACCCCAGATTTGTGTTCCTAGGCGATCGCCATGGGTGGCAAGGTACTCTTGGAGGGGCAGGGCCAACTTTAGGGGCGTTTGACCGCCAAATTGAATAATGATGCCCACCGGGCGCTCCACCTCGATGATGTTCAGGACATCCTCTTTGGTGAGGGGTTCAAAGTACAGGCGATCGCTGGTGTCGTAGTCGGTGGAAACCGTTTCGGGGTTGGAGTTGACCATGATGGTTTCATAGTCATCGGCCCGCAGGGCGTAGGAGGCATGGCAGCAGCAGTAATCAAATTCAATCCCTTGACCGATGCGGTTCGGCCCTGATCCCAGAATCATCACCCGCGGCTTGCGGGAGGGCAAGACCTCCGATTGGGGGGGAAGCACTTCGACCTCGCCGGTCTGGGGGTTAATTTGCTCCACCGGCCGCTCATAGGTGGAGTAGTAGTAGGGGGTGTAGGCCTCAAACTCGGCGGCACAGGTGTCCACCGTTTTATAGACGGGAACAACGCCAAGGGATTGGCGATAGGCTCGCACCTGATCCTCGGTGGTTTTGGTGGCATAGGCAATCTGGGCATCGCTAAAGCCCTGTTGCTTCACCCGCCACAGATCATCAGCCGTGAGTTGCTCTAGTTTGCTGCGTTTAAGGAATTTTTCTGTCTCTAGCAGCCCCTGCATCTGGCGCAAAAACCACGGATCAATGGCCGTCAGCTCGTAGATCTCCTCAACGGTCATTCCCAAAAGAAAAGCGTGGCGAATGGCAAAAATGCGCTCGGGATTGGGGGTGCGCAGTTTCCCCCGCAGTTGCTCTAGGCTCGGCAGTTTTTCGGGGCGATCGCACCCCCAGCCGGCGCGGCCGATTTCTAGCGATCGCAGAGCCTTTTGCAGGGACTCTTGGAAGGTGCGGCCAATGGCCATGGCTTCACCCACAGACTTCATTTGCGTGGTCAGCACTGGCGATGACCCTGGGAACTTCTCGAAGGCAAAGCGGGGGATTTTGGTGACCACATAATCAATTGCGGGTTCAAAGCTGGCGGGCGTTTTCTGGGTAATGTCATTGGGGATTTCCGGCAGGGTGTAGCCCACCGCCAACTTAGCCGCCATTTTGGCAATCGGAAAGCCCGTTGCCTTAGAAGCCAATGCCGAGGAGCGGGAGACGCGGGGATTCATTTCAATGACGATTACTTCCCCGGTTTCGGGATTGACGGCAAACTGAATGTTTGAGCCGCCGGTTTCTACGCCAATCTCGCGAATGATTTTAATGGCCGCATCCCGCAGTCGTTGATATTCTTTATCCGTCAGGGTTTGTGCGGGTGCGACCGTGATCGAGTCCCCCGTGTGAATGCCCATGGGGTCAAGGTTCTCAATGGAGCAGATGATGACCACGTTATCGGCTATATCCCGCATCACCTCCAGTTCGTATTCTTTCCAGCCAATGAGGGACTGCTCAATCAGGATTTGCGACACAGGACTGGCATCGAGACCCGCCGCAGCAATCTCTTCAAATTCCTCTTGGTTGTAGGCAATGCCGCCACCGCTGCCGCCTAAAGTAAAGGCGGGGCGAATAATCAGGGGATAAACCCCAATCTCCTGGGCGATCGCCCGTGCCTCTTCAAGAGTATTGGCCAAGCCGGAGGGACACACCGCCACGCCGATTCGCTGCATGGCTTCCTTAAAAAGCTTGCGATCCTCAGCCATTTCAATGGCCGGCAGTTTAGCGCCAATCAGTTCCACGCCATAGCGATCGAGGACACCGGATTTGGCCAGCGCCACCGTTAGGTTGAGTGCCGTTTGTCCCCCCATTGTCGGCAACAGGGCATCGGGGCGTTCCGCAGCAATCACCTTTTCCACCATGTCGGGGGTCAGCGGTTCAATGTAGGTGCGATTAGCGATCTGCGGATCCGTCATGATCGTGGCGGGGTTAGAGTTAATGAGGATCACCTCGTACCCTTCCTCGCGCAATGCCTTACAGGCTTGGGTTCCCGAATAGTCAAATTCACAGGCTTGGCCGATCACAATGGGACCCGAGCCAATGATGAGAATCTTGGAAATATCGGTACGACGAGGCATAGGGACAACGCAGCGAAATGACGTTTGGCGACACCGCAATGACACCTTCCCTATCCTACACTTCCCCTTGAGATTTCACCTGTCCTTAAGGATTTCAAAGCTAGGTCTCTGGAGCTAGAGTACTGCCACACTCGCGCAGGTAAATCACTGCTCTACTACTTCCAAAGGCGGCTTACCTTAGAATGTAGGTCGTAGGTTGTAGCAGCCCGACGCTATTTTCGGAGCAGTTGGATGTCAAAGAGTTCCGCAATTGGCTTAAGTATATTTCAACGTTACCTGACGCTGTGGGTCATCCTCTGCATTTTTGCGGGGATACTGCTGGGTCGCTTATTTCCGGGGGTTGCCATCACCCTGGATCGATTGAGTCTTTACCAAGTGTCCATTCCAATCGCCATCTGCCTATTTTTCATGATGTACCCGATCATGGTGAAAATTGACTTCAGCCAGATTGATCGGGCCTTCCGTACCCCTAAACCCGTATTACTAACGTTGATTGTCAACTGGGGGATCAAGCCCTTCACGATGCTTTGGATTGCCCAGTTTTTTCTGGGCTATCTGTTCCGGCCATGGCTCAGTGAAACAGAGATCATTCGCGGGCAAGTGATGCCCCTAGCAGATTCCTATATTGCCGGCGCCATTTTGCTGGGTATTGCCCCCTGCACAGCGATGGTGCTGATGTGGGGGTACTTAGCCTATGGCAATCAAGGACTGACGTTGGTGATGGTGGCCATTAACTCCTTAACAATGCTCTTTCTCTATGCGCCCTTGGGTCGCTTTTTGCTCGCCGCCAGTGATTTAACCGTGCCTTGGCGAACCATCCTTCTCTCGGTGTTAGTGTACGTGGGGCTGCCCCTCCTAGCTGGGGTGTACAGTCGCTATTGGATTTTGCGCCATCGAGGGCAGGAGTGGTTTGAAAAACGGTTTCTGCCATTTCTTGATCCCATTGCTATCACAGCCCTCCTGATCACCCTAATTCTGCTCTTTGCCTTTAAGGGTGACCTTATTGTTGAGTCGCCCTTCCATATCTTGCTGATTGCCATTCCCCTTTTTGTGCAGACGAACTTGATCTTTTGGCTGAGCTATTTGGCGGCACGGCAATTGCGCTTGGACTATGAAGATGCAGCGCCAGCAGCAATGATTGGTGCCAGCAATCACTTTGAGGTGGCGATCGCCACGGCAGTTACTCTTTTTGGCCTCAATTCCGGTGCAGCTTTAGCGACGGTCGTGGGCGTTCTCATCGAGGTGCCGGTCATGTTGATGCTCGTGAACATTTGCCAGCGCACTGCCTTTTGGTTTCCCCGTTCTCCTCAAAAGGCCAGTCTTAAAGATCCCCGCTGTCTTTAGGGAGTGGGTGTTGCAGATCCGGAACGCACCGCTGCGACGGTTTCCGCTTGGTAAACGACGCCCGTTGACGGCACTAAGCCCGCAATGCACAGCTTGACGTTGCGCCTGTGCTGTACAAAGACGCGGAAGCCCCCTTTGTCGCTGCCACTGTCAATCGCACCGGTCAGG
The DNA here is from genome assembly GCF_937958135.1 of uncultured Thermosynechococcus sp. Classification (NCBI taxonomy): domain Bacteria; kingdom Bacillati; phylum Cyanobacteriota; class Cyanophyceae; order Acaryochloridales; family Thermosynechococcaceae; genus Thermosynechococcus; species uncultured Thermosynechococcus sp. The sequence continues at coordinate 5,083 of NZ_CALGOG010000011.1, forward strand.
TGATTGGTGCAGTTGGGACTTGTATCCGCAATGCCATCAATCAGCGCATTGGGGGTAGGGTCGCCAATTTTTTGGCGATAGAGAATCCTCGGGCCGCGCCACACCACACTACTCGTTTTGCGACGGGTGTAATAGGCCACACGGGTTGTACTGGCCAGCGTGCCGTTGTCCTGCTCTTCGAGGTTATCTGCTGGTTTTTCGAGAAACATCACCAATTGATACCCCCCACTGGGAATTGTCCAATCTGGGGGTGCTGTTGTCGAAATGCGAATTGCTGAGCGAACGTCATCGGAGATAAAATCAAGGGCGCGGCTTAGGTTCATGCGGGTAATTGCCTGCTCCTCAACGCGGCGGTTGTTTTGCAAGATCGCCACCATTGCCCAACCGCTCATGGCCACCACAATACCGCCAATGGCAGCCGCCACCAGTAACTCCGTCAGTGTAAAGCCGCGATTGTCTTTGCACCAACCCTGCATTTTCCTGCTCCTCAATTGCGCTCTTGACAGTTATTGGCAGTTGTACCTGTGGTGTCGGTTTCCAAGTAATTGCCGCTGCGCATAATGCCCAAACCCAGAGACACCACCAGACAGCGCTGGATCCTCGGATTTTGGGAAGAGGCAATCACAATAGTCCCCGTACTACTGGTGCGCCCCTGAAAGCCAAACCGTATAAACTCAGTGCCCGTTCCTCGACGCAATGTGACATTCTCCAGTTGGCGAGGGCCATTGGGCAGACATTGGGGTGGATCACCGACAATGGTGGGATTGACTCCTGCGTTAATCCTCACTCGACAGGCTTGGTTGCGCCGCATTGCCTCCCGCTGCGCTTCGCGGAGTGCCCCCTCCAGACTCTCAAGCGCTTGGTTGACCCGCTGCGTTTCTAGCCAATAAAGAAAGCTTGGCGTAACAGCCACGGCTAAAATCGCGGCCACGGTGAGAACAATCAGGATTTCAATCAGGGTCATGCCCTGGCTACGGACAGCGGAAAAACGCATTGGGCACCACCTCGGTGGAAAGTTGGGCAATGATGCGGTTGTTACTATCGCGCACCGAATAGGCCAGTTCTAAGGTTTGGAAGGGTGCTTCAGGACGGGTGGTAGGTGTGCGCGTCATTGTAAAGGTGTCATTGACAATAGGACGGTTATTATTACTGCTGTTTAAGGGGGGAATCAAGGTTTGCAGGTAGGCAGCAAATCCGCCGTCAATACCATTAGTTTCATTGGGCTGAATGCGACAGCGGGCATAGACACGGGTACCCACTCCCCGATAGCCCCCTACGGGAGAGTCCAAGGTAATTGTATCGCTTGTCACAGAGACAATGCGCCGTGTACCCGAGTCCGAGCCAATGAGCACGCGATCGCCCACTCGAAACCCATCCGTGGGTGAAGTTACCGGACAGGCTCCCCCAGGACGATACTCCGGAGGCATCGCCTGCTGGTAATCACTTTCGCCCTCTTGAATCAGCGCCAGTCTTAAGGTGGTTTCATTCCCTTGGGCAGGCGCTGCTAGCTTGCGCTGGGCAAACTTGGTTTGGCAGAGATCATAGGCAACGATTTTAATGTTTTCTAAATCTTCTTGGATCCAGTTGCTGGCCTCGGCAAATTTGCGGGCATTGGCTTGGAAAAAGGCGGCAATCACAAGTGTTTGCAGAGCTGACAAGGTAAAGAGGCTAATGATCAAGATCGAAGCCAAGACCTCCGCAAGGGTAAAGCCCTGGGAACGGTGCTGCACCAGCCAGTGGAAATAAAACTTGCTACGAGTCATCAACATTGCCTCCGCATTATTTAGTATTGGGCTAAGCGGTTCCAGTTGCTGGCCTCAGTGGTGCGTGCCACCACGATGGAGGCATTGGCATAGGCACCCCCTAAGGCTTCGGGCAGGCGATCCGGAACCCGAATTTCTGCATTGTTAGAGTTAGAGCCGTTCCATTCTTTAGCCCATACAGCGCCAAAAATGTCTGGATCGCGGCTTCCGCCGTTAATACCCACCCTCGCATCAGGCGCATAGACAAAGAGACTTCCTACTTGCGCACCCCCGCTGAGGGTAAATTGTTGATCACGCGTCATATTATTTGGATCTGGGGGATTGCCATAGATGCGCAAGCGATCAGGGGTACCCACTCCCGAAGGAAGTCCCATATTTGCCTGTTGCCCACAGGTGGAACTGTCAGGACGACAGACATTATCAATTCCTGCATTACCACTAAGGGAGATGTCGCCACTGACGTAGAGCCGAATAGCGTAGTTACTGGTATTGAATGTTACTTCCTGATTGTTGCTGAGGTTAATGTTCCTAATGCGGTAGGCATAATAAACTTTCTCTGGATTGACAATGCGTTCCCCTGGCCGTAGGGGATCAGGAATAAAGAAGGGAATGTTGGGGTCAGGATTGACATAGGGGCGATCGCCTGGCCGGGGAAAAGAGAGGTTGATTGTATTACCGGTAATATCAGAACTATCCTGAGGGGGATTATTACCTCGGCCTGGTACTGGAAAGTTGGCATAAGCACCCTGACTATAGCCCCCTGCTGCTTGCAGTGCTTGCTGAAAGTCAGCGACTTGACTGGTGGGCAACCAACTGGGGAGTGGGGTCAGGGGAAGATTACCCAGTACAGAAACTCCCACTGGGTTGGGGATTTCAGGAAAGGGGGGCAAGTTAATCTTGTTAATGGCGATCGTCCCCTCAATAATTGAGTTATTGAGTGCTCCTACGGCAGCGCGCAATCCCTGTTGTGTCGGCTGGCCATTGACACACTGTGCCTTTGGTACCACACAGTTGGCCGGATTGGTACAGATCACATTGCCGTTGATAGTACCAAAGACATCATTGTTGCCAAGGTTAATCCTTTGCGCCAGTAGTCCGGGAAAGTTAGAGGGAACACTGCGATCCGTAATCACCATCTTTTGCCAGATGAAGGCATTGGCTGGCGAGTTATTGGCTAGGCGGCCTTCTATTAACAAGTGTCCTGTTTGCGTTGGGGCATCGTAGAGATACGAAAGAACGCGGTAGCTGCCCTGAACGGGTGTGCCAATCGTGCCCCTCAGAACAATCGTATTCAGGTTATCAAGGGTAAAGCAGGGGGGCGCATCAGCACCTAGGCTCTCCGCCGTCCACTCATTCTTAGCGGGGACATTGCGACCCTCTGTATTGGGCTGGCCAACTTTTGTCGCATCCGTTGAGCGATCAATGAGGTAGGGGCGCGGCGGGTTAAAGTTTGTATTGGTGGCAGGGTTGTAGGTGCGGCGGAGGAGAATCTGGTAGTTGCCATTGAGTAACCCCAGCGTGCGCGCCATGCCCCCTTCAGCCACAGCAAAGGCCTGTTGGGTTTGTCTTTGCAGGCTGGCGGTGCTCACATCCAGTTGCGATCGCGAAAGCAGGGTCAGGGCAACTACGATCATGATCAACCCCATGCCCAAGACTAAAGGTAGAGTAAACCCCCGCTGCCGATACCCCACCGAGGGATACCGACGTTTTAGTGAGCGCCCCCATTTCTTCATCATTGGCCTCTCCTCTATTACCCCTACTTTGATTTTATTTTCACTGCAAAAACTTGGTTATGGCTACTGCTGAGCCGGGTATGGTGTTAATGTTTTGGCTTTTATACGCACTAGGTGTACTCTAACCATAACTTGAGCAAAGTGATGTGATCTTCCTTACATCCATACTCCAACCTTAATTGAAACTTTTCCCAAAAGGTTCAAGGCTACTGCAACATAAAGTGTCTAACCTCTTTTTAGGCTCAAGCACGAGCGTTATCAAACTTATTTCTCTCCCCCTAAACTTAAATAAACTTGAATAAAACTCTCGCCAAGGAGCAACCTCTTGACCTGGGAAGACGTTGGTACTCACACGCCAAGTAGGCCCACACCTCACTCTCTACGGAGGCACTGGTGGCATTGACAGTAGGAATACGCGGGCGCAAGCTAACAGGCCGGGGAGGATGTTAAGGCATTTCTCTATGCCAAGGAGGTGCGGGAGGCAATTTTTTTGGGGAGTGTTAGCTGGATGGCTAGGGGGGCTGCCCCTTGGCTTCATCCCATGGCCGCAATGGCCGTCCCATCTTTTTGGTCAAGCTTTGGTGGGTTTTGGAGAATTGGAACCCCGGCGGTTGGGGTCTTTTCCTTTGGTCACTTTAGTACTGCTTTTTACCGATACGTTTGACACTGTGGGCACCCTCTCGGCGGTGGGGGGATAGGCGGTTCCTCAATCCGCAGGGACATTTCCCCCGTGCCTTGGGGGCATTGATGGCAGATGCGGTGGGCACAATTGTGGGGGATTGCTTTGGCACCGCCACCGCGACCACCCATATCGAATCGGCAGCGGGAATTGCCGTGGAGTGAAGGGCTAGCGGTAGGATTGATTAGCTATCCAATCGTGAAATGGGCGGCAGGCAAAGGGAGAGAAGTGCATCCTGCCCTTTGGGAATCGGCGGTTATCTTTATTGCTCACTACTTTTGGCGTTAGACAAGATCTAAGATAGGATGCTTCTGAACTGATTGGAACTATATCACCTATGGATCTCAAATCCCTGATTCGCGATGTCCCAGACTTCCCTAAGCCGGGCATTTTGTTTCGGGATTTAACAACGCTCCTGCAAAATCAAGCGGGGCTGCGCTACGTCATTGACCAATTGGTGGAAAAACACGCTAACGATGGCATTCACTATGTGGCCGGCATCGAGTCACGGGGATTTATTTTTGGCGCTCCCTTGGCCTATCGCTTGGGGGCAGGCTTTATCCCTTTGCGCAAACCCGGTAAACTCTGTGCACCGGTCTATGCTGTGGAGTATGAACTGGAGTATGGGCGCGATCGCTTGGAGATGCACCAAGATGCCGTGCAACCGGGTCAGCGGGTGTTGATCGTGGACGATGTCATTGCCACGGGGGGAACAGCCGCCGCGGCTGCTGGTCTAATTCAACAAGCGCAAGCCGAACTCCATGGGTTTGCCTTTATTGTGGAGCTGACGGAGTTGGGAGGGCGGCAGAAACTTCCCGATGTGCCGATTACCACCCTTGTGACTTATTAAGTCTTAAGTCTAACTGAGTTAGAACGCTACCACGTCACGCGATCGCGCAAGCGTTCGAGGAGCTTTGGCCCGACCCCAGGGACAGCATCTAAATCCGCTAAGGATTGAAAGGGCTTCTGCTCGCGGGCACGGATAATTTCAGCCGCCAGCTTTGGTCCGACCCCCGGTAGGGTTTGCAGTTCTGCTGCGGTGGCTGTATTCAAATTCACCCGCGCAGTGGGCGTGTCGGCAGGAGTTCTGGAGGAGGGAGCAGGTCGGGTGGCAATCTTACCGCCGCAGGCGCTCAACTGCTGCTGAATGCGATCGCGAACATGCTGCGGCAGCCCCAGACGACTATTGCTATAGAGCCGCTCAAACTCGCGTTCGTAGTGGGCTGCTACCGTTGGATGCTCAATGACCAGCAGGAATTCATCATTGCCGCGATTGGCCGCCTCCGACCAGTTATGGGAACCGACAATCACGATGCGATCATCAACAATGCCATACTTGTGGTGCAGCTTATCCCCCTGCGGCAGAAGGGGAGTGCCCACCGTTTGAAGGGGCTTTTGCCACGGGCGGTTACCGGCTTCGTAGTAACAGTTGCCTTGACGGGCTTGGGCGGTATTGGCCATTGCTACCCCCATCATATCGAGGGCTTCGCTAAAGTCACGGTAGATAAATCCTGAGTCAATGAGGGCGCGAATGTTCACCCCTTGGTTGTGGCGTTCTTCCAGCACGTCGGACAATGCCTGATCAGAGAAAACAAAGAGGGCAAGATCAACTTTTTGGCGACTGCGCCTTAGGGTCTGCCCAATGAGGCCATTGGTAGTGTCTGGCCAAGGGAGAGAGGCTGGACTAGGGGAAAAGCGCACCGTCACCATGGCATCGCCCACCGCCACCCGTTGAGGAGGACGGACTGGCTTTTTGACGCCAAAGCGACTATTGGGCTGACCACCAGGGCCATCTCCCCACATAATGTTGAATTCCTCAGTAAATAGGCGTGCCACGGCGGGGCTATCAATCACCAAAAGGGAGTTAGCATTGCCACGGGTATCGGGGCGTCCCAAGTCGCCATGGATATCACTGAGGGTAAAGTTTGCTGTCGTCGCAATCACTTGGCGATTGTCAATCACAATAAACTTGTGGTGCATCAGCAGACTGCCCTTAGAGCCATCGGCAGTGTCGTCAATCCAAGGAATTTTGGCTTCATTGAGAATGGTTTGCACGTCGCGATCGCTCAGTTCGGCGGCGCTGAGTTGGCCATCGCCATTGGTATCCACAAGCGCTTTCCAGTCGTCATAGCGCTCCCGCATCCTTGGATCCATGGCACGCACTTGAGCAGCCGTGTAGTTTGCCCAGGGGGCTGTGTAGGTATTTTCCATAACCACGCGCACCCGTACCCCTGCCCGCTGTCGTGCTGCCAAGGCCTTTGCTAAATTTGGCAGGCGAAACTCCTGCACCGCCACATCAACGGTTTGCTGCGCCTTGGCGATCTGCTCAATCATGATTGCCTCAAGGTCTTCTCCTTCGCGGGTATAGGGGCGATAGGGTTCTGAATAGCGGTGCGCTTGGGAGTGGTTCATGTGCACTGCAATTTGCGGATGTTGGGGGAGTGGCGCAAGGGTAGGGCGGATAAGCGGGTGCGATCGCAATTGAGTGAACACCACAGCCGCAATCAACAGCCCCAGTAGAAACAGCAGGAGATACACACCGTGCCGCCGCCATTGAAGCTTTTGCCAAAACATGCTCCTTCCCCAATGCCTGTTCCAATTCTAGGGCTATCTTTTTGCGGTCAAGGTGTTCTGGGCTGCATGGTTCCCAAGGGGGCTTGGCTAGGATGGAGACGATGCTTTTGCTGGCCTGCCATGATCACGGTGCTGGTGTTAAATGCCGGCTCTAGTAGCCTGAAAGCCTGTTTGTATCGGTTGTCACCTGAAATCGCCGCCCCAGCTGTCACACCCCCCCATCCCTTTTGGCAAGGCCTCCTCGACTGGGGACAGAACCCGACTGTGGCACGTCTGAAGGCGACGACTATCAACCGGCGCTACGAAGCCAACTTAATTCATCCAGAGGGCGGGATCGCAGGCCTGCGGGACTGGCTCAAAACCCTCCTAGAGACCCTCACCGGCGGTTCAACCCAGATCCTTGCAAGCCTTGGAGAAATTACGATCATCGGTCATCGGGTTGTCCATGGCGGCAGCCGCTACCAAGCCCCTGTGGGCGTGGATGCCCAGGTCAAAGCAGTCATTAGAGAATTTAGTGAATATGCCCCGCTCCATAATCCAGCCAACCTACTAGGGATGGAATTGATGGCGGAGATCTGTCCCCAAACGCCCCAAGTGGCGGTGTTTGATACGGCATTCCACGCTCAATTGCCGGCAGTGGCGCGTACCTATGCCATTCCCTATGAACTGACAATTAACGGTATTCAACGCTACGGCTTCCACGGCATTAGCCATCAGTACGTCAGTGAACGGGCTGCCAACCTATTGCAGCGCCCCTTAGCAGAGTTGCGATTGATTACCTGTCACCTTGGCAATGGCTGTTCCCTCACTGCCGTTAAGGGAGGAATCTCTGTGGAGACGACGATGGGCTTTACCCCCACAGCAGGAGTCATGATGGGAACCCGTTGTGGTGACATTGATCCGGGAATTTTGCTCTATTTGTTGCGACGCGGCAGGACAATTGAAGAACTAGATCAACTGGTGAATCGCCAATCGGGATTGTTGGGGGTCTCTGGGGTCAGCAATGACCTGCGGCAGATTTTGGCGGCCATCGATCAGGGAAATACGCAAGCCCAGTTGGCCTATGACTGTTTTATTTATTCGCTACAGCGAGGCATTGCTAGCCTCCTGCCTGCCCTTGGGGGTCTCGATGGGCTAGTGTTCACCGCAGGAATTGGCGAGAATGCTGCCTGTGTGCGCCGCGATGTCTGCCGAGGGCTAGGTTGGCTGGGAATTGAGTTAGATAGCGCAGCGAATGAACAGGGAGCGGGCGATCGCGACCTTGCGGCGGCGGATGCCCCCGTGCGCGTGTTAGTTGTGCATACGCAAGAAGATTGGGCGATCGCTTGTGCCTGTGTGAAATGGCTATATCCTCCAAGTTCTGCATAAAGCCACTTTGCAAACCATACCAATGTATTGGAAAGAGTCGATGCCCATTGGTTATGATTGCCTTAACAAGGAAACCCTATCGGGGAGGGTGCGGCTTTGTTCCGCAATTTACTCTTCGCACCATCTCGCTAATGCAAACTTGACCGTTCACTCGTGGGTGATACTGTGCTGGGAAAACTATTTGCAAAACCAAGGCAGGGCTTGGGGATTGAACTCACCCCAGAGCGGGTCAATATCGTGCAGCTTCAGCGGCAAAAGCAGGGTCTGAAAATAACCGCCATGGCCTCAGTCCCCCTCAGTGAAGGCGCCATTGAAGAAGGCCGCATCATTGACACCACCGCCGTTGCCGATGCTATTCGTCAAGGGATTGAGGACAAGCGCATCAAACAAAAAGAGGTGATCAGTGCCATTCCCATGAATGAAGCGGTGATTCGCCTGATTCGCCTGCCGGCTGAACTACCCGACTATGAATTGCGGGAAGTGGTTCTCATGCAGGAAGCTCCACTGTACCTTCCCTTTCCCCGTGAAGAAGCCGATGTTGACTACCAAAAGCTAGGCACCTCCCTTGATGAAGATGGCATTGAGCGGGTGGAAATTTTGCTGGTAGGCACGCCCCGCGAAGTCACCGATGCCTATATCAATGCCTTTACCCAAGCTGGTTTGCAACTGACAGCCCTTGAGGTGACCAACTTTGCCCTCATGCGTACCCTGCGGGATTTGCTCCAGCAGTTTGTGGGGGAAGCAGCAGCAATTATTGATATTGGCGATGAGGGAACGGAGATCAGCATCGTCAAGGATGGCATTCCCCAGTTTAACCGCAAAGTACCCATTGGCAAAGAGCGGATGCAAGAAGCCATTAGTCGCGCCATGAACCTGCCTCCTTCAATGGGTGTTGATCTGATTGAGGGTCTGACTGTTCCCCTAGAGCCGATGGATGTAACGGGTGCCCTCAACCCCAGTGGTGCGGCTATTTTGCGAGTTCTCTCCGATCTAGCCGATGAAATCCGTCGCTCTATTGACTTTTACCTCAACCAAGGGGAGAGTCTAGAGGTTTCCCAGTTGTTGCTGGCAGGCCCTGGTGCCAGTATTGGTCAAGTGGATGAGTTCTTTAGTCAGCGACTGAACTATGCCACCACTTTGGTTGACCCGATTAGTTTGCTGGGACTGCAAACCCCCGAAGAGATTCCTTCTGAAAAACGCCCTGCCCTAGGCACGGTGATTGGTCTTAGTCTGCGTGGCGCTTAGGAGCACTCCCGATGTACTCAATTGAGATTAACCTCCTTAAAGAACGCCCTGCAATTGGGGGCGTGGCGGGTTCGGCAACGCCAGTCCAAGGAATGAGTAATGTACCAATTATTATTGGGGGCGTAGCTGTTGTCTTTTTTGTGGGTCTGGCTCTGCTTGGCTCCGTAGGTGCGAACCTTTGGCTAGAACAACTGGCGAATAAACAAAAAAGCATTCAGGATCGCCTCGCAGCCATTTCTCCAGACCTGCAACGCATGGATCAAATTAAAAAAGAGCAGGAGCAAATCTCAGCGGAAACTAAAGCTCTTGCCACTGTATTTAATCAAGTCAAACCTTGGTCGGCAGTGATGCGGAGCATGGCGGTGCAAACGCCAGCGGAAGTGCAAATTCGGCGAATTAGCCAAGGTGGGCAAACCGGCCAAGAGCTAACGATTGAAGGCACAGCCGCCTCCTTTGAGGCAGTCAGTGACTTTCTGTTACTCTTGCAAAATCGCTCCCCCTTCTTTGACAAAAAGGCCACCCAGTTAATTAAAGCCGAGCGTACGGGGCAGCAAAATGAAGGAAACTCAGGAGGACAGATTTCTTTCAGTATCAAAACCGCGATCGCCAGCGTGCCGGCCTCGGAACTCCTTAAAGAACTTGCCGCCAATGGTGTTGAAGGACTGGTGGCGCGCATTCGATTCCTCAAAGAGAAAGGAGTGGTGCAGCAATGACTCTAACCGGTGATTTTGGCGGCTCCCCAATTGAAGAATCCGCACCGAATTATCCGACGGTCTTTGGTATTACCCTGACACCTGTTGTCAGCGGGGGACTGATTGCCCTAGTAGGGCTGGGAGCAGCGGTCTATTTAGGCAATCTCTTAATTGCCCCTAAGCTCGAGGCAGCCGCCAAGCTACAGGAGGAAATTACCCAACAGGAAAATGAGCTATCCCAGCGGGAAGTGCTCCTTAAGCAACTCAATGATGTAGTCAGAGGTTTAGAGCGCGCCAAACAGGAAAACCGTGATGTGCGATCGCTATTTGCCACTCAAGAAGCCCTGGACACCCTTCTCCTTGACATTAGCCGGCTTATCCTCAAAAGCGGTGCTCGACTTAATACCTTTGAACCCGATAGTGCAGCTTCAGGAATTGTCCAAGATGGCTCCCTTGGCCCCGAATTAAATGCCAAACTAAAAAGGCAGACTACCAATATAACAGTTCAAGGGCCATTTCCCAGCATCATCCAGGTCATGGAGGAAATTGATCGGCAACAAAATTTCCTGGTCATCAACAACCTGACGATGGAATTAGTTGCCGATAAGCCCGGTGAAGTGATTGCCACGTTTAAGCTTATGTCTTATGTCCCCCTAACCCCTGAGGAAATTGCCGCTCTGGCACCACCCCCCCAAGAGGGGCAGCCCCAAGGAGGTGAGCAGCAAGGACAACCGCAACAGAAATAGGACATAGTAACTGAAAAGTTAGCGTAGAGTCTTCGGGAAGTGAGCTGCATTCTCTTTTTGTAAGTTTGGTGGCATTTGTGAGGAGTTAAGTATCATGAGTCAGCTTTTACATCGTCTCGGCTTAGGGGTAGCCACAACAGCCCTCATTGCTGCAAGTCAAACGTCCACCTGGGCAGCAGCCACTGAAATTACCGGCATTCGCCTTGTAACCGTTGCTAACGGTATCCAACTCCTCTTCAATGTGCAGGGGAATTTACGGCCAGCGGTTTTTACCGTCAATCGCGGCAATGCCTCCATCGCAGATATTGCGAATAGCCAACTGCGCCTACCCCAAGGGGGTGCCTTCCGCCAAGATAACCCTGCCCCCGGTATCTCCTCCGTCGAAGTGGTGCAACTGGACGCCAAAACTATCCGCGTCACCGTGAATGGCATCAGTGCTGCCCCCATTGGTGAAGTCATTCGCGAAGGACGCAACGGCCTGCAGATTAATTTCATTACGGCTCAAGGCCCTGCTGGTCCTCAAGTTTCTCCTAGTGGTCAACCCATGGCCATGCCCCCTGGCCCTAATCCTGTGCCGCCTTTTCTACCGCGGCCAGTACCGCCCCCCGTTGGCGATATGCTCATTAGCCCTCTCAATGCCGATCCGGATGTCATCCAACTGGGCACCAATGAACGGATCCCCCGCCTACTGCTGCGGGAGGCGCCAGTGCGGGAGGTTCTTTCTCTATTGGCACGTGCAGCGAACATGAACGTTGTTTTCCCCGAAGCCGGTGGACAAGCGGGCGGTGTCACAATCTCCCTGGATATTGAGAATGAATCTGTTCAAGACGTATTCAACTACATCTTGCGGGTCACCAACCTCAGAGCCAATCGCCAGGGCCGCACCATCTTTGTGGGGCAAGACTTACCCCCCGATGCCCAAAATCGAATTGTCCGCACGATTCGCCTCAATCAATTGCGCGCCACCTTGAGAAGTACAATTAGCCGGACGCTGAGTTCTTCTGCAGATACCGGTGGCACAGTCGGTGGTGGTGGTGGTGGTGGTGCAGCGGCTGCAACAACGGCTCAGACCTCCCTGAACCGGCAGCTAACTACCACAGAAAATGAAGAGCAACGGGGAGGCCTAGAAATTTTGGAAGCCTATGGTGCAAACAGTGGTGGTCAACAGGGGGGGCAAGGAAGAACACTATTGGCTGGTCTAGAGGCAGTGGCTGACTCCCGCACAAACACAATTACCCTCATCGGCCCCCCGCGCAAGGTAGAGATGGCTATACAACTCTTGCAACAGTACGATGTCCGCAGGCGCCAAGTGATGGTGAATGTCAAGTTTATTGATGTTAATTTGTTGCGTAGTCGTTTAGCCAATATTGACTTAATCACAAACTTCGGTGGTACGTTATGGGGGGCTATCTTTGACCCCAATGGACTCACCGTGCTTCGTGGAACAACACCGTCTTCGGCTGGTTTAACAGCTTTTCCAATAAATAGTCCGGTGGGCAATCTCCTCAGTGACTTTTTTGCCCAACTTCAGTTATCTCTTCAGACGGGAAATGCTGTTGTCTTAGCCAATCCTACGCTGGTCATTCAAGAGGGGAGCGCGGCTCAAGTCAACCTCACTCAGGAGATTTTCTCTGGGATAGAATCGACTGCCCAGACAACTGGTACAGGGGGCGGCGCCGCTGTCGCAACTCAGACGATTCGGCCGATTATTCGACCGGCGGGGGTTATCTTTAACGTTACGGTGGAGCAAATTGATGATAACGGCTTCATTACACTGCAACTCTCTCCTGAAGTGAGTGCTCCCAGTGGCACCTATTCTGTCGTGTTTCCGGGAGTTACTAACCCCTCGTCGGGGACACTTCTCTCGCAGCGGCGGATGGAGTCGGGGCGGATTCGCCTGCGCGATGGCCAAACGTTGATGCTGGCGGGCATTATCCAGGATCAGGATCGCTCGCTAGTGACAAAAGTTCCGATTCTAGGGGAGATTCCCTTGTTGGGGCGGTTGTTCCGGCGGGAAAGCAACCAACGTCAACGCAATGAACTGGTGGTGATGGTGACACCGAAGATCATTGATGATACGCAGAATGCGGGGTTTGGCTATCAGTACTCGCCAACACCGGGTAGTATGCCACCTGAGGTACAAAACCAAATTCTGCAGCCACCACAGCAGCGCTTCTGAGTATGGCTTGTTCCCCCTCGGTACAATCGAAGGGAATTCTTGTTCTCAATTGGCAATGGGTTGTTGCCAGCCTAATCCCGCAAGGGCTTGGTGGCGCCGCAGGGGACGGGTCACCAATTCTAGGATGTTCCGAGTACTGCCAAAGCCATGGATTTGGGCAAACGTGAACTCCCCCGACCACTTAGTGCTGATGCCACGGGCTTCGAGGGGATTGGCATGAGCCATGCCAGTAATCACAAGGTCGGGTTGGAGCGCCTTAATCCGCTGAAGCTAATTGTAGTTATCGGG
>NZ_CALGOG010000012.1:0-4580 GCF_937958135.1 uncultured Thermosynechococcus sp.
GCGGGTTATCGAACGGGTCGTTATACCTCGCCCCATCTGTTGAGTTGGTGTGAGCGTATTTGTGTTGATGGTAACTCCATTGCCCCTGAAGTTTTCTTGAGATTGATTCAGCAGATTGAAGCAGTACTGCCACAGGTGGCCTACCCCCCCAGTCAGTTTGAGGTGATCACAGCGGCGGCATGGCTCTATTTTGCCCAGCAGCAGGTGGAGGTGGCGGTGATCGAGGTGGGCTTGGGAGGACGCTTGGATGCAACAAATGTGTGTCAACCCCCTTTGGTGAGTGTGATTACCTCCATCGGTTGGGATCATTGGCAGCGGTTGGGCAATAGCTTGGGGGCGATCGCGGGTGAAAAGGCCGGCATTCTCAAGCAGGGGGTGCCCGCTGTTATTGGCCCTGTTCCCCCCGAAGCAAAATCCGTGATTGCAGAGCGTTTGGAGGCCTTGGGGTGCCCGGCGATTTGGCCAGAACCCGCGCAGTGGTGTGCCGATCGTCTTGGATGGGCCAGTTGGGGTGGCATCGAGTATCCCTTGCCCTTGGCCGGCGAGATGCAGTTAGTCAATTCGGCGATCGCGATCGCCACTCTGCAATGCTTGCAAACCCAAGGCTGGCAAATTTCCCTCGCCGCCATTCAGCAGGGGATGGCCCAAACCCGCTGGCCGGGACGACTGCAATGGTTACCTTGGCAAGGGCGAAAACTGCTCATTGATGGTGCCCACAATGCCCCTGCAGCCGCCTACCTGCGGCAATACGTGGATCAGTTAGGATGGCAAGAGGTGACGTGGGTGGTGGGGATGCTGGCCAATAAAGATCACGAGGGGATTCTTAAACATCTCCTACGGGCCGGCGATCGCCTGTGGTTGGTACCCGTGCCGGATCATGCAAGCGCTAAGTTAGAGGACTTGCAGGCCCTTGCCCACGCCTGTTGCCCTGAGTTAGGGGAGTGCCGATGTTTTAACGACGTGGCCGAGGCACTCGATATAGCGGGCGATCGCTGTGTGGTCTGTGGCTCCCTCTATTTAATCGCTCATGTTTTGGGGGCGATCGCAAGCCCAGACTTTCAAGCAACGTGAGACCTGATTGATCTTAATCGCCATTTGACATCCTCCCCGGCCTATTAGCTTGCGCCCGCGCAGCGGTACGGCGGGGCTTGCCGCGCACCAGGTCAAGGCCATCGGGGTCGGGGCTGGCTAATCTAACGGATTGGCCGCGAGTTCTCATCTGTCACTTCATTGCAGCCCCAAGGGGAGGGGTAAAATCTAAGGTAATGTTGCTCTATTGATATGCCACGGCGACGCACCCGTAGTCAGGTTATTGTTCTCGATGCCCTTAGAGCCAGTGGCCGCTCGCTCTCGGCGCAGGAACTTTTTTTAGAACTGCGGCAACGGCAAACGCCCCTAGGTCTTGCAACGGTTTATCGCACCCTAGAGTATCTGCGCATCAATGGTAAAGTGCAAGCACGCCCCTTACCCAGCGGGGAACTGGTCTATAGCTTGGTGCAGCAGGATCAGCACTATCTCACCTGTTTGCAGTGTGGCATATCGGTAAAAATTGATCATTGTCCAGTGCAGCATCTAGAAACGGAGCTACAACAGTCCCATCACTTTGAGATTTTCTACCACACCCTTGAGTTTTTTGGCCTCTGTGCCAAGTGCCAAGTCATGGCACAGCGCTGAAGCGGTATTCTGGATCAGGCGCGTCTTCAGACAGTAGAAAGTAGTGTGATTGAATTTGCCAATTGTGCTTGGACACGGGCGATCGCCCAAGGCTGGCAGAATCCTTATCGCGTTCGCTACACCAGCAATTTAGACGATGGCCCTTGGCATGGGATGCCTCTTGGCGGCTTTGGCGCGGGCTGTATTGGCCGTTCCTCTGGCGGCGACTTTAACCTCTGGCACCTCGATGGGGGAGAGCATCTCTTTGGCACCCTACCCGCTTGTCAATTCAGCCTCTTTGAGCAGGGAGAACAGACACAGGCCTACGCCCTAGGGACTCCCCCCAACGATGGCCGCCTCAGCAGTTGGAAATGGTATCCTGCGGGCAAAGGTCTTTACGCCGCCCGCTATCCCCGCAGTTGGTTTGTCTATGAGGGGGTCTTTAGCGCCCAGATCACCTGCGAACAGTTTTCGCCGATTTTGCCCCACAACTACCAAGAAACCAGTTATCCCGTAGCGGTGTTTCTGTGGACGTTTACCAATCCCACGGATCAGCCCCTCACCCTGAGCTTGATGTTCTCATGGCAAAACACGGTCGGCTGGTTTTGCAATACCACCCCCTCTTCAGCCATTGAAATTCGCGAGGATGGCAGCCCCATCTACACCTACACGCCCCGCTGGGGTCAAAGTGATGGGAATTTTAATGAACTGGTTCAAACGGCGTCCTATCAAGGTTGGCGATTGCGGCGCCGCCCCCACCCAAACCCACCCCAAGAGGGGGATGGCGAATGGGCAGCCCTGATTCCCACAGGCTTGGGGGAGTTTTTCGGCCATAGTCGCTGGCAGCCAGAGGGGGATGGCGCAGAACTGTGGCAATCCTTTGCTGTGGATGGCTCCCTCCCCATTGTCAATGATCCAACCCCAGCGGCAGCGGCAGAACAGGTGGCCGCCGCCTTTGCCCTGCGCTTTTCCTTGGCAGCGGGAGACACAAAGCAAATTCCCGTAGTCTTGGCGTGGGACTTTCCTGTCACTGAGTTTGGCCAGGGGGTAATCTATTATCGTCGCTACACGGATTTTTGCGATCGCCAAGGAACCAATGCCGTCACCCTAGCTGCCAGAGGCCTTGCTGCCTATGCCAGTTGGCAAGAGCAGATTCGTGCTTGGCAGGAACCTATCCTCAAACATCCCGCGTGGCCTGACTGGTTCAAGATGGCTCTCTGTAATGAGCTATACGTTCTCAGCAGTGGCGGTAGCCTCTGGAGTGCCGCCAGCGATCGCGACCCCGTGGGGCAGTTTGCGGTTCTCGAATGCCTTGACTACCGTTGGTATGAAAGTCTCGATGTGCGCCTCTATGGCTCCTTCGCCCTGCTGCAATTGTGGCCAGAACTGGAAAAGTCCGTAATGCGTGCCTTTGCGCGGGCAATTCCAACCGCAGATGCAACCCTGCGAATCATTGGCTACTTCTACCGCGGTGATCCCAAAACTGCCTACAAAGCGCCCCGCAAACTCGCCAATGCGGTGCCCCACGATCTCGGTGCCCCCAATGAGCACCCCTGGGAGCAGACTAACTACACGGCCTACCAAGACTGCAATCTCTGGAAAGACTTGGCCTCGGACTTTGTCCTGTTGGTCTATCGGGACTTTCTGTTTACAGGGGGAACGGATCTCGACTTTGCCCGCGAGTGCTGGCCGGCGGTGGTAGCGGCTTTGAACTACTTGAAACAATTTGACCGCGATGGCGATGGTCTGCCGGAAAATGGCGGCGCCCCAGATCAAACCTACGATGACTGGAAACTCCAAGGAGTCAGTGCCTACTGTGGCGGCTTGTGGTTGGCAGCCCTAGAGGCAGCGATCGCCCTCGGCACCATTCTCCAAGAACCGCAGGTGGAGACCTACCGCCAGTGGCTGAGCCACGCCCGCCCCCGTTACCATCGGCTCCTTTGGAACGGGGAGTACTATCGTCTTGACAGTGAGAGCGGTTCAGAGGTCGTCATGGCCGACCAGCTCTGTGGCCAGTTCTATGCCCAACTGCTGGGCTTAGAGGATATTGTGCCCTCGGACTGTTGCGATCGCGCCCTGCGCAAAATCTATAACACTTGCTTTCTTGGATTTCACAACGGCCAATTTGGCGCCGCCAATGGTCTATTACCCAACGGTCAACCCGAAAACCCCCACGCTACCCATCCCCTCGAAGTCTGGATCGGGATTAACTTTGGCTTAGCTGCCTTTTTGTGGCAACGGGGCATGATCCAAGAAGCATGGCGCTTAGCCGAGGTGGTGGTACGTCAAATCTACGAGAATGGCCTGCAATTTCGTACCCCAGAGGCGATCACGGCCAATGGCACTTTCCGTGCGTGTATGTACCTGCGCCCCATGGCCATCTGGGCACTGGCACTGGTGAGTCGCAGATCACAACTCAATTAAAATTTTTGTAGCTTAGTTTACACTGTTTTGATTTGTGAACCCGTCACAATGGTGACCGATGGGCTGCCCGTTTATGATAGGGGGTAGCGCATCAACCGGCCATTTCTTTAGATAACCTATGGATAACCTCAGCCAACGTTACCTTCGTCTGTGCCAAGCTTATAGCCAACTGGCAGAACGCTATACCAAACTCGATATTGACCACATGACGCTTCGGGAAAAGCTCGTCCCTTTTCTGATGGCGTTCAAATATTACAAACAAATGACAGAGCAGCTCAGGGCTGAAAAAGAGGCGCTGCAGCGGGAACTCAATGACTTGCGCGATCGCTACCAATTGCTTGTGAATCAAAACGGTAGTGCGCCCGTCAATGAGGAACTCCTCACTGCCCTTGCGGAAGCCGAGGAGCAAATGGAACTCATTGAAGAAACCCTGCGGGAACAGGAGGCTGACCCCGACCCCAATCTGCTTCCCCTGGAAAAGCAATTGCTGGAAGAATATACAA
>NZ_CALGOG010000013.1:0-2568 GCF_937958135.1 uncultured Thermosynechococcus sp.
AAAAGCTGCCGTAGCGGTCAATACCTATTGCCCTGGGTACGGCTCCACGGCAGCAAGGATTACTTAGACCTCATTCTTGTCTTGGCCAAGTATCCCCGCCTCAAACAGACAATTAACCTTGTCCCCTCACTGTTGCTGCAAATTCAGGACTATGTCAACGGCACGGCGCTCGATCCCTACCTTACGGCGACCCTGACGCCGGTGGAACAGCTTACGGATCAACAGCGCTGGTTTATCATTGAGCATTTCTTTGATGCCCACCACCGCACCATGATTGATCCCCATCCCCGCTATCGGGAACTCTACCAGCAGCGGCAAACTAAGGGGAAAACTTGGTGTTGGCAACACTGGCAGCCCCAAGACTATGGGGATCTCTTGGCGTGGCACAACTTAGCTTGGATTGATCCGCTGTATTGGGAGGAGCCAGAGATTGCGCAGTGGTTGTCCAAAGGGCGGGATTTTAGCCTCAGCGATCGCCAGCGAATCATTGCCAAACAGCGAGAGATTCTTAGCCAAATCATTCCCCAGCACCGTGCCCTGCAGGAGGCGGGTCAAATTGAAGTGACCACCACGCCCTACACCCACCCCATTTTGCCCCTCTTAGTGGACACCGACGCTGCCAAGGTGGCAGTTCCCAATATTGCCTTGCCCCAACAGCGGTTTCAATATCCTGAAGATGTTTCGCGGCATCTGCGGCGGGCGCGAGTTCTCTATGAGCAATTCTTTGGGCGATCGCCCCGCGGCCTGTGGCCCTCAGAGCAAGCCGTCAGTCCCGCCATTCTCGAACCCATTCTGGAGCAGGGGTTTAAGTGGATTTGTGCCGATGAAGCCGTTTTGGGGTGGACAACGGGAACCTACTTTCACCGCAATGAACGGGGAGTGGTGCAACAGGCTGAGGTTCTTTATCAACCCTATCGCTTAACCACGGCGCGCGGCGATCTGAACATTGTCTTTCGCGATCACCGCCTCTCGGATTTGATTGGGTTTACCTACAGTGCCATGGCTCCCGAAGCGGCAGCCGCCGATTTACTCCAGCAGCTGGAGGGCATTCGCCAACAACTCCTTGCCCATGAAGGCAGTGGTGGATCGAGCTTGGAACAGCCTTGGCTAGTGACAATTGCCCTTGATGGTGAAAACTGCTGGGAGTACTATCCCCGCGATGGTCTGCCCTTCTTGGAGGCGCTCTACCAAGGTCTGAGTGAGAGTGAGCACTTTGCCTGTGTCTCTGTGGCGGAGTATCTACAACAGTACCCGCCGCGGGCGGTGATTTCAGGCTCCTCCCTCCACAGCGGCTCGTGGATTGACGGCAATTTCTGCACTTGGATTGGCGATCCGGTCAAAAACAAGGCTTGGGACTATCTAGCGGCGGCTCGCCAAACCCTTGAGCGCCATCCCGAAGCCACGGAAACAAACAATCCAGCGGCATGGCAAGCCCTTTTGGCGGCGGAAGGTTCCGACTGGTTCTGGTGGTTTGGTGAAGGCCACTCCTCGAACCACGATGCCGTGTTTGATCAGCTTTTCCGCGAGCACTTGATGGCCCTTTACACGGCACTGGGGGAGCCAGTTCCGGAGGGACTCCACGATCCCTTGGAAGTCCATGAAGCCAAGGCCACCTACCCGCCCCAAGGCTTTATTCACCCTGCAATTGATGGCAAAGGCGATGAGCAGGACTGGAACTTTGCGGGTCGCATTCAAATTGGCGGCAGCCGAGGGACGATGCACCGCCAAACCCTAGTCAATCGCCTCTGGTATGGGGTAGATCACCTGAATATCTATTTGCGCCTCGATGCGCCTAGCCAAAAACAGCCCTTTGGGACTGACATCAGTACCGTGCACTTTTGCTGGTACTACCCCAACATGGTGACCTACAATAGCCCTCTTTCTGACCTGCAGGATTGTCCCGCTGAGGCGCCCCTCAACTACCTGTACCACCATCAATTGGTGATTGACCTTGAAAAGCAGCTGCTCACCTTCAAAGAGGCGATCGCCAACTATCAATGGGAAGAGCGCCCCACCCATGCCCGCTATGCCGTGGGCACCTGTCTAGAAGTGGCCATTCCGTGGGCAGATCTGCACCTGTATCCCGACTGTGGCCTTCACCTGTTAATTGTGTTGGCTCAGGATGGCTATTACATAGATCATCTGCCCCCGGAGCAACTGCTCGTTTTGACCGCACCCTAGTCCCTGAGGGGAAGCGGGAAAGGGAGGGTCGAGAGTAAATAATTTGCAGCAAGAAATTATTTTCTGCGTACCAAAGTTCTGTAAGCTCAGAGAGGAAACCTCTGCGGGATCAACTTGTGCTGTTAGGAGGGTTGTGTGGATAACGTCATCGGCTTAGAGATTATTGAAGTGGTGGAACAAGCGGCAATTGCCGCCGCACGCTGGATGGGCAAAGGCGATAAACACATGGCGGATCAGGCAGCCGTAGATGCCATGCGCAACCGCATGAATCAAATCCATATGCGCGGTCGCATTGTGATTGGCGAAGGGGAACGGGATGAAGCCCCGATGCTCTACATCGGCGAAGAAGTGGGTATCTGTACCCGTCCTGATGCTGCCCAATACTGT